>LVBR01000173.1 GCA_001604495.1 Acholeplasmatales bacterium Tener_01
CTAAAACTATTCAACGAAGACGAAGATACTTATGGTATCGTTATGATTGGTGAAATCGGTGGTAGTGGTGAAGAAGAAGCGGCTCTTTGGATTAAAGAGAACTGCCAAAAACCAATAGTTTCATTTATTGCTGGTAGTACTGCACCAAAAGGAAAGAGAATGGGCCATGCAGGTGCGATAATTTCTGGTGGAAAAGGTACAGCTAGTGGTAAAAAAGAAATATTAAGAAGTGTTGGAGTTAGAGTTTGTGAAACTCCTGATATGATTGGTAAAGCAATGCATGATTTACTAGAAGAAAAAGGTCTTTTAGATAAATGTAGATCATAAATATGTAGAAAAAAGAGCTGTTAACAGCTCTTTTCTATTTCACTTGATAATACTATTTTTTAGTGAAGATATGTTCACTGAACTTAAGTTCACTAAAATAAAAACTATAATTATATGATAAATTAATGCTATAATAAGAGTGATGATTTATTCATTAATATTATAAAAGGATAGAATTATGAAAGAATTTTTAAAAAAGACAAAACAAACTCTAATCATCTTTTGTTCACTTTTAGCCCTAGCAGTTGTTTGCATGGTTATAAGTGATCAAATTCAAAAAGACTTTGGTAAAGTTACAGTTAAAACCGGTTATATTTCAGCAAAGACAGTAGATGAAGAGGAGTATCTAATGGGATATAAATTATATATTCCTAGTGGTGTTAGTAAAGAAAACCCTGCTCCTGCAGTTTTATGTTTGCATGGATATCAAAATGACCATGAGACAAGTGCTGCATATGCAATTGAAGCGGCTCGTCATGGATATGTTGCTTTAGCAATTGATGAGTTTGGACATGGATCTACTAATATTGGTATGCTTGAAAGAGGCTATGTAAATCATAAAGTGTCTGTTTGCTTTGGATGGGATAGTATTGAAGAGGGCACTTATAAGTTTATAAGTGGACCTAATAGATTTAAACTTTTAAGCAATTTCTCAAATCTTGATTTCTTTATTGAAAAATATAAAAACTCTATTGATAAACTAACAGGTGATGTTAGTAAGACTGAATATATCATTGATTCATCAATGGGTGGAGCTGCAGCTTATGCTTGGCTTGCTAGTCAAGACTTTGTTGATGGAGAAAAAATGGCAGTTACTGGTCACTCAATGGGAACATGGGCAGCTTGGAGTGTTTCAGCTTGCTTTAGTGGTGCAATCTTAGAAGGTGAAGGTAAAAATATTGATATCACACCTCGTGCCACAATCTTACAAGCAGGTGAAATCTTTAAAACTGAAACTGATTCTTTAGGTAGAATGGCATATGATAAAGACGGTGATGGAACACTTGATATCTACTTTAATAATGTTTTATTATTAAGTGCTAAATATGATGAATTCAATTACTTTAGAGATTACGCTAAAACTCCAATAAATGAAGATGTTGAACATGGTGAAGTTAATGCTAACTTCTTAGCAACTTCAACAGATGAGGCATCATTTAATAAAACATATCACGAAGACTTCCTACTCGGTACATCTAGAAGACGTAATCTATATATAACTAATCATAGACTTTTAACTCATAACCATAAAGCGATTGCTGATACTTTGGAGTGGATGAGTGCATCATTTGCAACTCCATTATCACAAGCATCAACTAACCAAATCTATATGGCTAAAGAATGGTTAGTGTTTATTGCAATGCTTGCATCAATTGCAAGTTGTTTGTGTGTTGTTATGATGTTTAAGAATGTTAAATGGTTTGAAATAGTATTCTTAGGTGTTCCAAATCGTCCTGAAAAAGAAAAGAGTGGCAAGAAATGGTGGAAAGGTGCAATTATTACTGTCTTAATCTCATTTGTAACTTATCCATTCTTAACACAACTTGGTCAAGGCCTATTCCCATTACCTGAAAAGATATTTAGAATGACAATTGGTGATGGTTTCTTGGTTTGGTATTTGATATTAATAATTATAATGCTATGCTTTACAATTATTCCAAGAATATCAAAGAAAAAAGAAAAAGAACTTCCTGATTTTATTGATATGGGCTTAGCAAGGTGCGATGATGTTTATAAAGATAAATTCGATTGGCTACTTTTACTTAAAGCTTTGATTGTTGTGGGTGTGGGAATACTTGTAATGTATTTAGAAGTAGTTTTATATGAAGCAATATTTAAACTAGATCTACGCTTCATATGGCCATTCTTCAGATCATTCTCATTCTCTCGTTTCTTACAATTCTTATTGTATCTACCAATCTTTATTATCTTCTTTATCTTAAATAACTCTAAGATATTTGCTAGTGGTAGAGTTGTTGGTACTGGTGAAAAGGGAGTTAAAGCCTTCTTTAAGGTTTGGTGGCGTTATGCCTTCTGTATGGTTGGTGGAATCTTATTAGTTATTTTACTTGAATATATTCCATTCTTCCTTGGAATGGGCCCTGGTGCTGACTTATTATTTGGTACAACATTTGGTGGTCCATTTATGTCACTACTAATAGTATTTGCTCCACAAGTAATAGTATTCTCTTTGATTTGTACATTCTGCTATCGTAAGAGTGGCAATGTCTTCTTGGGTGCTTTGATTGTAGCTATACTGGCTTGTTGGATTGTTACTGGTGGCAGTGCAATACTTTATAATTTCTAAAAAAAAGACTCATATCTTTTGATATGAGTTTTTATCTTATTATTTCATGTTTAAAATGCTTTTCAACAAATTCCACATATTCTTCGATTTCTTGGTTGGTATATTCTTTATCACCTTTTGAAACAACCAATTTATCTTCAATATCATCCAATCTTTTTATAACTGCTACTACCCTGCCACTAAACTCTTTTAAAGGTTTAGCCTCACCAATTACATAAGCATCTTGATAAGCGCCATCTAAAGCCTTGAAATCTTTAATATAACCGTAGTTTTGGGTATATGTTATACCTTTATGATTGTATCCAATTGGTCTATCAATATATACAGTGACATATGAACCAATCATTTTAATTAGTTTTTCTTGAAGACGAATTCTTTTTAGGATGTCTACTCCCCGTTTTGTAGCCTCGTCAATAGATAATTTATAATTATTCTTATCCGTTTGTATTTTTTTTCTGAAATAAAGGTATTCAAAATCATTATTAACAAGTTCAAATCCGAGTTTTTTAAAAATGTGTGTAGCAATTTCATTATCTTCTTTTATTATAGCTCGTATAGTTTCGAGTTTTAAAGTGTCTTTTGCATATTGGATTGCTTTAATAATGGCGATTGTTCCAATACCTTTATTTTTATATTTATCGTTTAATATTTGAATAGATAGTTCACTACTATCATATTTGAAGCCACTAAAACTAATTTCACCAATGGCTTTTTCTTTATAAACTATAGCTAGTAATGTGTATCCCTGACTTTTTTTATCTTCAGTGTAGCTGCTCATATTGTCTTTTTTATTCAAAAAAAGTGAATGTGCAAGTTCATTTGTCATAGGAATTAATGAAACATTGTTTTCATAAGCATTTTTTCTAATTAGTTTTAGTAATTTTTCGTTTTGTTTTTCAATATCAAAACTAATGTTTTTTTCTTCTAGAATTCTTTCTATGGCATTTGAACAATCCATTGTGTGGTAAGGATAGTACAATTTATTTAATTCATCTGGTTTAACAATTTTATATATCTGCTTAGAAGTTAGATTATAAGTATAGGCAAAATAGCGATAAATATAACCCATCCAGAACAATGCTTCAGCATTAAATTTTACAGATCCGTAAGAACTTTGTCCAAATTCATTATCCAAATCATTGAATATATCTGTAGTACTTTTTGTATCGTTTAAAAAGTCTTTAGAATCAAAACTTTTTGCCACATTAGAGTTCATAAATCTTCTAATGAAAATACTTGAACTAGTATTTGTTTTTTCTTTTGATTCTTCAAACAATCTTCCCTGAATACTACATAAAGTTAGGCCGTCATGATCAATCTCTTTTATCATTTCAATAACTCCTCAATGTATTTTCCTTTTCCTTTATACTCTATACGTGCTATTTTTGTTTTATCGTAACCTTGCTTTTGAAATTCTAATTGTTTGTCTACATAATATGCCTTTTCGCTACTTGAAATGAAACATTTTTCTAATATTTTAATATTATCAATAGATTTATCACTTAAAAAAACATATTGAAGACCAAGATTTGTGGCTGCAAGGCAGTGCTTACATTGCTCATCAGTGATTAAGCCATCAATAAACTGATCTATTATTTCAAACATTCTGTTGTCAGCGATTGGTGCAATGACGTAATCGGCATTTTTGACCTTATCTATTATTCTTTTAATATGTTTATGTTCTTTATAATTGTTTAGTTTTCCTCTAAAATAAGCAATAGCGAGCATCCAATCTTGGTTGACAGAGAATACAACCTTATTTAAACCTTCTGGATTAAAGTCAAGGAAGTATATGCAAGAACTAAGAGATCTTGAAACAAAAGATGCAGATTTATCATATGCATCGCCACAATAGAATCCACTGCCAAAATCATTGTTTGCTTTTCCGGAGTTTACAACAATTCTTCCTATTAGTTCATTTTTTGATGCATGTGTCAGAAGAATGTGATTTTCTTCTAAATCATCTTTATAAAACATTTCCTTTTGAAGATTTAGTCTTAGATTATTATTAAAGGCATAACTATATATCAAATCTAAGAAATCCTCTCTTGGATATGTTTCACCGCTTTCGGTTCTAGCAATTCTGAGTTTTTCAACTCTAAGCGCTGTTGCAAGTTCATCTTGAGATATTTCAAAAAAGGATCTAATTATTCGTAGGTCATCTTTTATTCTGAAATTCATATTTGAACCTCCTTATAATCATATTATATATTGATTAATAATAAAAGTCAACAACTTGTTGATATCAAATGATACTAACAAGTTCAAAAAACTTGTTGATATCAAATGATACTAACAAGTTTGCAATTAATATAATGAAAGAGTACTATTACAAATAAATCTTGAAAAAAAAGGAATATAAGTGTATAATAACAACTGGTAAAAAACATATAAGGAGAGGATATATATGGAATACACAAATCAAATTAAAAACATGTGTAAAGTGACTTGTGGTGCAAGCCATGGCTGTGCTCCAATCCCTCAAGAAGGCGAATGGACATACGCTCGTGAAATCAAAGACATCAATGGTTTCACTCATGGTATTGGCTGGTGTGCTCCTCAACAAGGTGCATGTAAGTTAACTTTAAACGTTAAGGGTGGAATCATTATGGAAGCTCTTATTGAAACTTTAGGATGCTCAGGCATGACTCATTCAGCTGCAATGGCAAGCGAAGCGATTGTTGGTAAGACATTACTTGAAGCAGTTAACACTGACTTAGTATGTGATGCAATTAACACTGCAATGCGTGAATTATTCTTACAAATCGTTTACGGACGTACTCAATCTGCATTTAGTGAAGATGGTCTTGCAATTGGTGCTGGTCTTGAAGACTTAGGTAAAGGCTTAAGAAGTCAAGTTGGTACATGCTACGCAACAAAAGAAAAAGGTCCTCGTTATCTAGAATTAACTGAAGGATATATCACAAAGATTGCCTTAGATAGTAACGATGAAATCATTGGTTACCAATATTTATCACTTGGTAAGTTCATGGACTTCATGAAGAAAGGCTTACCAGCTGAGGAAGCTTTAGAAAAGGCTAAAGGTCAATACGGACGCTTCAATGAAGCTGTAAAAGTAATTGACCCACGTCAAGAATAGGAGGTTCATCATGGCATTATTTGAAAGTTATGAAAGAAGAATAAAACAAATCAATAAGACTTTAGGTGAATACGGAATCAAATCTATCGAAGAAGCAAAAGAAATCTGTGATAAGAAAGGTATTGATGTATATAACCTAGTTAAATCAATTCAACCTATTTGCTTTGAAAATGCATGTTGGGCATACACTGTAGGTGCTGCAATTGCTATCAAAGAAAATGCTAAAAATGCTGCTGATGCTGCAAAATTAATCGGTGTTGGACTTCAATCATTCTGTATTCCTGGTTCAGTTGCTGATGATCGTAAGGTTGGATTAGGACATGGTAATTTAGGCGCAATGCTTTTAAGTGAAGAAACTAAATGTTTCGCATTCTTAGCTGGTCACGAATCATTCGCAGCAGCTGAAGGTGCAATTGGTATTGCTAAGACTGCTAATAAGGTTCGTAAAGTTCCTCTAAAAGTTATCTTAAATGGTCTTGGAAAAGATGCAGCTAAGATTATTAGTAGAATCAATGGATTCACACATGTTGAAACTAAATTTGATTATAAGACAGGAAAAGTAGAAATCGTTAAAGAAACTAAGTATTCTGAAGGTGATCGTGGTAAAGTACGTTGCTATGGTAGCGATGACGTTAGAGAAGGTGTTGCTATTATGCACTTTGAAGATGTAGACGTATCAATCACAGGTAACTCTACTAACCCTACTCGTTTCCAACATCCAGTTGCTGGAACATACAAGAAGGAGTGCGTTGAAAAAGGTAAGAAGTACTTCTCTGTTGCATCTGGTGGTGGAACTGGTCGTACACTTCACCCAGATAACATGGCAGCAGGACCTGCTTCATATGGTATGACTGATACTATGGGTAGAATGCACAGTGATGCACAATTTGCTGGTTCAAGTTCAGTTCCAGCTCACGTTGAAATGATGGGCTTAATCGGTATGGGAAATAACCCTATGGTTGGTGCTACTGTTGCTGTAGCTGTAGCTGTTAGTGAAGCATTAGCTAAATAGTTAATTATAGATGACCTTTTATAGGTCATCTTTTTTCCTTTAACGAATGATTATATACAAAAATGTGTAAAAAGCACTTGAAATTATATACAAAAATGTGTAAAATATAGGTGAAAACATATACAAAAATGTGAGGAAGTTATGATAAGAAGAAAAATTGACAAAGTATTACTTGATTGGAAGAGACGAGAAGATCATAAACCTTTGATAGTTAGTGGCGCAAGACAAATTGGAAAAACAACATCTATTAGAGAGTTTGGAAAGAACTATGATTCGTTTATAGAGATTAATTTTGTCTTAGAACCAAAGTTTAAGTCTATATTTGATGATGGCTATACTGTTAATGATGTTATCAAATTGATTAGTTTGTTAGACCCAAAATGTAGATTTATTCCAAATAATACTCTTATTTTATTTGATGAAATTCAGGAATATCCTGATGCTGTTACTTCACTAAAATCATTTGCATCCGATGGAAGATTTGATGTGATCTGTTCTGGATCTTTACTTGGTGTGAATTATAATAAGATTAAAAGTATACCAGTAGGAAGTAAAGAAGAATATGAAATGCATTCTCTTGATTTTGAGGAATATCTTTGGGCAAGAGGATATAAAGAAAGTCAAATTGATGATATATACTCTTATATGAAAGAATTAAAACCACTACCTGATAGTTATTTTTCTACTTTACAAAAATTATATAAAGAATATATATTCGTTGGTGGGATGCCCGAGGTTGTCAAAAAATTCATTGATACAAATAGTTATGGAGAAGCTTTTGAAATACAAAAAAGAATTTGTAGAGACTATGAAGATGATATAACTAAATATGTTGAAGGACTAGATAATGCTAGGGTAAAAAACTTTTATCGTCACATCCCAAGTCAACTTTCCAAAGACAATCACAAATATCAAATATCTAAAATCGGACATGGGGCAAGGTTTAGAGAATATACTGGTATAGAAGATTGGCTAAAGGATGCAGGAATTATCAATGTTGCTTATAATATAAGCGAATTAAATATTCCGTTTGACGTTTATGAAATTAGCGATAACTATAGAGTTTATTATCAAGACCACTCACTTTTTATAGCAAACCTAGATGAGGAATCAAAAGAGGATTTAATAGTTAATTCAAATTATGAAATATATAATGGATCTTTGTATGAAAGTTTGGTGTCTGAAGCGTTAGCAAAGAGTGGATATAAAATATATTATTATAAATCAAAAGACTCAACAGTAGAACTCGATTTTGTTATTAGGATTAAAAACGAAATCATTCCGATAGAAGTAAAAAAAGAAAGAGGAAGGTCAGCATCATTAAATACAGTGATTGAGAATAGTTCAAATAGCATTAAATATGGTGTGAAATTGACAAATGGGAATATAGGATTTTCCAATAATAAATTTACTTTCCCTTATTTCTTATCTTTCTTATTGAGAAGATTTTTTAAAGAAACTAATTATATAGAATGGTAGATAAAAATATAATAAGTA
>LVBR01000174.1 GCA_001604495.1 Acholeplasmatales bacterium Tener_01
GTTTTTTAGTTGGAAGTTTGGCTCCACAAGCATTGCAATACTTTGATTCTTCCAATACTATTTCATTTCCACAGTTTAAGCATTTCATAATTGACACCTTCTAACACTAGTATTGTACTATAGATGTATATATAATTCAATATTCCCTATCGATATAAATCTTCAATAGTGAGTAATATTAATTCTTCATCGTTTAATAATTTATCATCGAACCCTGATTTTGAAACAAATCCATATTTATAAACATTGAATGGTAGACCATTGAAACTCTCTTTTTCTTCGTTGACTATGTCATTAGTAATTTTGCTGTTTGTATATTTACATTCGAAAGGAATAATTCCTTTTTCTGTATTTATTACCACATCATATTTGCGATTTATGTTTGAGTAGTTAGTGTAAAATAGTCTGCCTATACTATCAAATAGTTCTATGTTTTCAAGTTTCCCATTATTTCTAATTAGAAACTCCGTTGCAATTTGTTCAAATTTTCTTGGTATATATTTTTTATATAGGTCCTCTTTAACATATTTTTCAAAAAAGACTCTTGGATCCATAATTGATCTAATTCTTTTTGTCTTAGCTAAATATGTATAGTAAAAATCAATCAAATTATCACTTATATAATATAATGGTTTTCTATCTGTTTTTGCATTGACAGAAAATGTTTTTTTAATTAAATTCAATTCTTCTAATTTTTTTATATATCTTCCGATATTATCCTTAGAAGAATCTCCCATTTTATCATTTAATTCTTTATATTTTCTTATGCCACTTGCAATTAATTCAAATAAAGTGTTGATGTTTTCTTCTTTTTGTAATTCTTTCATTAAAACCATGTTAATTTCTTTTTCAAAGAAAGAGTCGTTTTCAATAAAAGTATCTATAAGGTTTTCTTCGAACGATTTAGTATAATCAAGTTTAATAATATTGAATGCTGTTCCCCCAAATACAGAGTAGTATTTTACTTTATCTTCATTTGCTAGATTTGAATAGAACTTAGATGAATCATAATAATCAAAAACATGAAGATTGATAATATCGTTGAATCTGCCATATAACGGAGCACTTTTATCCGTTAGTTGTCTCATTGTGTCAACATATGAACCACATAGGATGAGTGTCATTTTGGCTTCTTTTCCATGTAATTCCAGTGCTTTTTGGATTGTTGAATCGATAGAATCATCGTTTTCTTTTAGAAAACAAAACTCATCAATAAAGCAGATAAATGGATTTTGTTTGCTATAATCAAGCAATGAGACAAAATAATCATAAAAGTTTGTTGGATTGAATCCTGTCTGATTAATGAATGGTTTTGTATCATTAATGAAATCTTCGAGATTTATACTTGATTGAACTTTTCTAGCAAGCAAAGATAAACAAGGCTTTTTAGACAAGCTAATTGCTTCATTTATTAGTTCTGTCTTTCCGACTCTCCTTCTACCATAAACTAACAAGCATTTTAAAGAATCAAGTTTTAGATTGTTTAAGATGATTTTTAATTCTTTTTCACGTCCAATAAACATATTTAGACCTCCTGACTAACATTAGTTTAGCACATATATAGTAAAAAAGCAATAGCCTATTTCAAAATAGGCTATTTTTAAATAGGCTAATTTTTTGTATATCGTATTCGATACTATTAA
>LVBR01000175.1 GCA_001604495.1 Acholeplasmatales bacterium Tener_01
TTTTTCAATACCAATAAAATATATTCAATTAAAAAATGTCCATTAATAAATATATATTACTGGACATCTTGTTCATCTTTTGTTTCTTTCATAAAATCATACTTATTAAGTCTTGCCACAATCACCCCAACAATCACTCCTGTAGGGATTGAAAGTAGCATGATAAATGGTAAATAATAGACTACTTCACTAGCGTTCATAACGAATGTGGCAACTAATACCTGGCCAATTCCATGAATTAGGGCACCAGTGATACTAATAAATACTAAACTTAGTTTCTTTATTTGTTTTAAAAGAATCATTATTAAAAATGATAATAATCCTCCACTCAAACTCATAAAGAACCCAATATTTAAAAAGCTACCTAAAACTAAACTTACAAGTACTATTCTAAATAATGTGATAATTAATGCTTCATACCACTTAAAGTGATAAATTGCATACAAAATAATGATATTAGCTAGACCTAATTTAACACCAGGTACTAAACTGATTGGAATTAAACTCTCAACATAGCCTAAAATTGATGCGATAGCGATAAGTAGGCTAATAATTACAATTCTACGAACCTTCATCTTAGCACCACATCCACATCGCTCTCGCCGCTTAGTACTATTTTATAGTGTAAATCAAGGCAGATAATAGGAGTTGCGCTTGTTGTGGCCCATCCCATCCTCTTACAATCTCCTCGCTTACAATTAGCACTAACAACTCTAATTGCGCCCTTCTTTACTTCAACTGTGATATATTCACTATCATGTAGACATATATCAATTAAAGTATTTTCGCTAACCTTTGATAAATCAATTGTTTCAATCACTTTATTTTCATAGTAAACTGTAGCAATTAAATTATCTTTTTGGGCACCTACTCTTGTTATTACTAATATAACAATAGATACTACTATTATTAGGCTTACTAATATCACTTCAATTAGATGATTTTTAATGGCTTTAATTAAATTCATAATATGAACCAGGGTGAGACTCAAAAACCTCACCATTACTATCAAATATGATATATTCTAAACCGTTTGATAGGCAAATTTCTCCTATCTCACCAAGCTCCATTGACATAAATGCAGTTGCATAGGCATCAATTTTCTTAGAATCACTACCTACTAAATATACCGCAACATGGTTTTTCGCAGGGCGAGCTGTCAAAGGATTAACAATATGGTGAACTACTCCATCATCAACATTGATCTTTTGTTCATTGATTGATGCACACCCTAAATCACCATTTTTAATGTAGATGGTTCTGCTCGAATCATACATCAAACCAATTGCAAAATATGCACCATTTTTTTCACCCATTGTAAGGCTTGATGAACCAGCATTAATCAAATAATGTTTAATACCGTTTTGAATGATATATTCTTTAACCACACTTAAGGCATATCCTTTAGCAATACCACCTAAATCAAGTTTAGCATTACCTTCTATTTTAACTTTATTGCCATCAATTACTATTCTTGACGAATTAAGTTCTTCTAAAAGACTATTCACCTCACTATCAGTTGGCATACCTCTTTCACCATATATTACTTCTTTATAAGTGTCGCTAATATTACCAACTAGGGGATTAAAATGTCCAAGTGTTTCATCTTTAACACTAAGTGCATAATTAATAACATCGATTAATTTACTATCAACTAATACAAAATCATCTGAATTATTAATAGTATAGACATTATTAATATCCCTAGGGTTAATTGCATCGCATAAAGTTTCATATTCAAAGAATATATCGCGTATATCATCGTAGTTTTTCATAACGTTATCTTTATTTGCTTTTATTTTAATCTCAATGAAAGTTCCGAAAGCATAAATACTTCCTTCCATGGCTTTCTCATTGCTACAAGCAAATAAAGGAGCTAAAAAGAGAACTAAAATAATCATCAGTAATCTTTTTTTCATAATGCTCCTCCTATTAGTTTATTCTTTAAATGTTACTTTAATAATAGTTCCATCCTCATTTGGATGTTTTTCTAAATAATCACGGATTAATTTGTAATTAGTTTCCGCTTTTCCCGGCTTACATCTTTCTAAGTCGCATACTTCGCCCTTAATGATTGCTTCACTAAAGCCAGCACAACCAGCGTACCCACAAGCACCACAGTTATAGTTAGGTAGCATGTTTTTAACATCTTCTACTCTCGTGTCTTCTTTTACGTAGAATACGACGCTACTAATAGCTAGGGCGATACCAAGTACTAAGCCAAGTCCACCAAGTATCAAAAATGTATATAATACTGTTATCATTTTTTTAACTCCTCTTTTGCTTCTTCCAAGTCTTCTTTTAGTTTATAGAATTTGCATCCAGTGTTAGAGCAACCTACGCACTTTTCATCATCAATTAAGTTCTCACAACCCTTAGGTGGTGGAGTTCTTTTGTTAAGTACATATGTTACAAAAAACAAAATTACTAGTGCCACTACGACGCAAATAGCTATAATAATGTACCCAGTTCTTCCCATTAAATGTTAATCATTCCTTGCAAACCAATAAATGCTAAACTCATTAAAGCCGCAGTAATCAAAGCAATTGGAACGCCTTTTAGGCACTTTGGAATATTACTTGCTTCTAAACGAACTCTTATGCAACTAAATACAAATATTATTAATAAGAATCCTAAAGAAGTGCCTAGTGCATTACTTAAACTCATCAAAAATGTTAATCCTTGGTCAGTGTTACCTTGAGCAACGCCAAGTACAGCACAGTTTGTTGTGATAAGAGGAAGATATACTCCAAGAGCTTTATATAAGCTTGGACTATATTTCTTAATTACCATTTCAACAAATTGTACAAGGGAAGCAATAACTAAAATATAAGTTATTGTATCCATATAAGGAATTCCTGCAGGAACTAACACATAATGATACAAAGGCCAAGTAATAAGCGTTGCTAGTACTATTACAAATACAACCGCAACACCCATTCCAAGTGCTGAATTAGTCTTTTTACTAACACCCAAGAAAGGACAAATTCCATAGAAACGAGACAAAATAACATTGTCAATTAACATGCCATTGATAATGGCTAATATAAATGTCAAAATCATTTTGCTTCCTCCTTATTTTCTAGTTGTGCTTTCTTTGCTTCCTTTTCTTTAAATGCTAAAATTTCTTGTTTTTTGTTTGTGCGATAAGCTAAAAATGCTAAAACTACACCTAAAACTAAGAAACCACCTGTAGGCATTGTAAACATACTAATAGCATATTCTTTTAAAGGAACGAATTTTACATATGGAAGGAATGTTAAAGTCTTACCAAATGTAAAGCCACCAGTACCTAAAAATTCACGAAATACCGCAATTATTACAATCGCTAAAGTGTATCCAATACCATTTCCAATAGCATCAAAGAAAGAATTTAATACATCATTCTTACTAGCAAATGCTTCAGCTCTACCTAAAACTATACAGTTTACAACAATCAAACTAATAAATACACCAAGTTTAGAGTAAAGTTCTGGTAGATATGCTTGGCTAAACATTTTAACAATAGTTACAAATGTGGCAATAACTACAATATAAACAGGGATCTTAACTTCTTGTGGTGTAATCTTACGTAGTAAGCTAATTACAATATTAGATCCAATCAATACAAACATAAATAGTAGTCCCATACCTAGTGCTGACTCAATTGAAGTGGTTGTAGCTAGGGCTGGACAAGTACCAAGTAATGTGACAAACAAAGGATTTTCTTTAATAATACCTTTAACAAGGTTTGAAATTCTTGAAGATTTCTCTTTCATTATTCATCCCCTCCTTTAAAATTATTATTAAAATGCTCCAGTGCACTACTTATTAAGCTTTTAACAAGTTTTGCACCATATGTTGCACCACAGTGAGTGTCAACATTATCAATATTACCACTATTTACGCTACCGTTTTGGTATGTTGCTTCAACATGATCTTCTACTTTTGGAGCAAAAGATTGACCATTTTCTAAAAATACTACTCTTGTAACTTTTCCATCACTACTAATACCTACTAAAAGGGTAATAATTCCATAAGCATTTTTACCACTTAAGCGGTATACATAACCTTTAACTTCATCATTAACTAGTGCTTTAGTTACTTTTTTAACTTCACCTTCGCCATTATCGAATACTATTTCAGGGTTTGCACCACTAAAGATTTCATTAAGCGCTTCTTTTTCTTGCTTAATTCCATTTTCAACAATAATTGGTTCAGTGACCATATTTACTAATACGATTAATGCTCCACTAAGCCCAGCTACAAGCATTAAAACGATACTGATTTTAAAAATCTTCTTTATACTAAGTTTCATTTTGCACCTCTAAAGCCCAAAGATAACAATAACTACAACTATAGCTATCATTAATCCCCAAATTAAGAAATGTTTCCATGAATACTTATTAGTGCTCCACTTATAATAATCAATAACAGGAACAAACATATTACTAATTAAAATTGCGAAAGCAACACCTTCTGGATATGCTCCAACAAGTCTAATCAAAGCACTAATAACACCAATCATAATACCAAATGTGATTCTACCAACTCTTGTTACTGGGCTTGTAACAGGATCTGTTGCCATAAAGATAGCACCAAATAGTAGTCCACCTGATAATACTTGATATAACATATAAACTAATGCATTACCATCTTGCTTAATGCCACCAAATAGCATAATTATTGCAAATGATAATATAACACTCGCTACAACTCTAAAGTCACAACTACGTCTAACAATTAGATATATTCCACCAATTAAAATACATAATTTACTTACTTCACCCATTGAACCACTTACAGTTCCAATGAATAAATTCTTTATTGATTCCAAATTTACAATGCTTATATCATTTGCTAGGGCTCCAAGTGGAGTTGCACCACTAAATGCATCGATACCACCAAAATTAACATTTGGATAAGTAACGCTACTACCAAAACATACCATTGTAATAACTCTACCTAGTGCTGCTGGGTTAAAGATATTTCCACCCATACCACCAAATACAAGTTTACCAAGTACTATTCCACTTAATGCTCCAATAAATGTAATATATATACTACATCCAGCTGGCATAATCATCGCATAAATAACTGCACTAATAAGTGGAGTTAATAAATTATTGATTGTAGCTTTAGAATAAGCATATTTAACTCTTTCACTAAACTTTACTTTAGTGCCATCATATGGTTTTTTATTAACCAAAAAGACAAAAACCGCTTCACTTAAAAGCATTGTGACAATACTAACTGCTAAAACACTAACGGCACCTAGTCCAAATTGAACTATTGAATAGATTACAACCGGAATTAAAGCAATTAATACATCAAGCATCATGCGTTTAACGGATGAGTCTTTAAAAATATGTGGACTGTTCTCTTTAATTAAGCGCATATTATCACCTACTTAATAAGTTTTTTTGCCTTTCTCATATATTCAGTTACTGGAATCTTTGATGTACATGAATATGAACATAATCCACATTCAATACATTTCTTAGCTCCAAGTTTAATAATTGCATCTTTATCATTAGCTTTATAAGCATTCATAATACTAACAGGTTGTAAACCAACTGGGCAAGAATATACACATGATGCACATCTTACACATGGCTCTTCTACGTTATCGTGATGATTTAGAATAATTACACTAGTAACAGTTCTTGTAACAATTACATCATCTCTAACGTGACTTACACCCATCATTGGTCCACCAAGGATAAATACTTTATCTTTATCCTCATCAACATATCCGCCACAAAGTTCAATTAACTCTTGAACGCTTGTTCCAACACGAACTCTAAAGTTTTGAGGAAACTTGATTCCATCACCAGTTAAAGTGAAATATCTTTTAACAACTGGTAAATTGTATTTAATGGCCTTGTAAATTCCAACAGCAGTTGCCACATTGAAGTTCATAATGCCATATTTACTAGGTAAAACACCACTTGGAATATCAATTCCTAAAGCACTTTTAATCATCGCAATTTCCCATCCTTGAGGATAGAAATTACCAATTCTTGCAATTTCTATTGGAAGGTCAGGATATCTTTGTCTAACGGCATCTAATACTTCAAAGATATCATCATATTTTTTCTTAATACAAATAATCGCTTTTTCCGCTTTAAATGCTTGAAGAATATATTTAATACCAATCATAATTCTATCTGGCATTTCCATCATCAAACGATGGTCGCTAGATAGATATGGTTCACATTCAACACCATTTAATAAAATATATTTAATAGGGTCTTTTGTTTGGAATTTGATATATGTTGGGAAACTTGATCCACCCATACCAACAACAGCACATTGCTTGATAATCTCAGCCATTTCATCTTTTGTAAGTTTAGCAATCTCTTCATCAGTTCTTTCGCGAACTGATTCATCAAAAGTATTCAACTTATCATTTTGAATCTTGATGAAATCAACCATTTTACCAGCTCTATGGAACTTCTTTACAGTCCCAACAATAGTACCGCTGACAGTAGAATGAATTGGTTGATCAAAATAACCACCATGACGCATTCCGATGATAGTACCGATTTTTACATAGTCTCCTGGCTTACAGTAGATTTCAGAAGTTCCACATCTTGCATTAGTTACTGCAAGATAAACATAATCCGGATCAACATAACGAATTGTTGGTAGAGATTTTGTTAAATTTCTTATATCTTTTATGCCCCTAGTTTTTTCTATCATATATTTTTTTCCTTTCACACCTTTGTATTATACTCTAAAAGGCCACTTTTATCAACACTATTAATAGT
>LVBR01000176.1 GCA_001604495.1 Acholeplasmatales bacterium Tener_01
ACTAAGTGTTATTTACAGAAAGTCTCACATGTATTGTATATTAACACATTTTTTAATTGAATATATTTTATTGGTATTGAAAAAATAGAAATTTATGGTATAATAACAAATGGGCAATTTTATAGAAGGCTTATTGTTAATAATTTTAATGGAGGGAAAAATATGGCTCATTTAAGTAGTAGTGCTGTAAAACAAATTACAGAAATCGTTAAGAGATATGAAAATGAGAAAACACCATTAATGATGATTCTTAGTGCCATCCAAAGTGAATATGGATATATTCCACTTGATGTACAAGAATTAGTAAGTGATTTAACTGGTATTCCAGTTGCTGAAATCTACGGTGTTGTAACATTCTATTCATTCTTCTCTTTAAATCCAAAAGGAAAGTATGTTGTTGGTGTATGCTTAGGAACTGCTTGTTATGTTAAAGGTGGACAATCAATTATTGATAAGTTCTCTGAAATCTTAGGCGTTAAACCTGGACAAACTACAGCTGATGGATTATTTACTTTATCTGCTTTACGTTGCATCGGTGCATGTAGTATCGCACCTGCAGTTTCAATCAATGGAAAAGTTTATCCAAAGATGACAGTTGGTAAAGTACAAGAAGTTGTTGATGAATATCGTAAATTAGGAGGTGCAAACTAATGGTTAAGACTGAAAAAGATTTAGAATTAAAGGCCAAAAGTTGTGCCCAAAATTTAGAAGATAAATTCTCAGGCGCAAACGGAAAAACTGCCGTTTTAATTTGTTCTGGTACAGGTTGCTTAGCAACAGGTGCTAAAGACATTTTGGAAACATTCAAAGAAGAAATTGCAAATCGTGGCTTACAAGATAAGGTTGAAGCAAGCAAAGTTGGTTGCTTTGGTTTCTGTAGCCAAGGTCCTTTCGTTAAAATTATGCCTGATAACATCGTTTACCGTGGCGTTAAGGCTAGCGATGTTAGTGAAATTTTGGATAAGACTATTGTAGGCAAAGAAATTATTGAACGTCTACTTTATGTTGATCCAGTTACAAAAGAAAAAGTATCAAAATTAGAAGATATGGCATTCTATAAGAAGCAATTAAAAGTTGCTTTACACGGATGCGGTATTATCAATCCTGAAGATATCAATGAAGCAGTTGGTTATGGTGCATATCAAGGCTTAGCAAAAGCTCTACATATGGATCCTCAAGAAGTTATCAACGAAGTATTAGCTTCAGGCTTACGTGGACGTGGTGGTGGAGGATTCCCTACTGGACGTAAATGGCAATTTGCTCATGACCAAGTAAGTGATGAAAAATACGTTGTATGTAATGGTGACGAAGGTGACCCAGGTGCATTCATGGATGAAGGTATCTTAGAAGGTAATCCTCTAGGCGTTATCGAAGGTATGACAATTGCTGGTTATGCAATTGGTGCTAAACAAGGTTACTTCTATGTACGTGCTGAGTATCCTACAGCTGTTGCTCGTTTACGTAACGCAATCAAACAAGCTGAAGAAATGGGATTCTTAGGAAACAATATTTTAGGTTCTAACTTCAGTTTCAATGTTGGAATTAGACTAGGTGCTGGTGCATTCGTTTGTGGTGAAGAGACAGCTCTATTAAACTCAATCGAAGGTAAACGTGGTATGCCTCGTCCTCGTCCTCCATTCCCTGCAGTTAAAGGTTTATGGCAAAAGCCATCAATCATTAACAATGTTGAAACATTAGCATGCGTTCCATATATCCTACGTGAAGGCGCATCTAAGTTCAACGCTTTAGGAACTGAAAAATCTAAAGGTACTAAAGTATTCGCATTAGGTGGAAAAGTTAATAACGTTGGTCTAGTTGAAGTTCCTATGGGAATCACACTAAGAGAATTAATTTATGACATTGGTGGCGGTATTCCTAATGGTAAGAAATTCAAGGCTATTCAAACTGGTGGTCCATCTGGTGGATGCTTAACTGAAAAAGATCTAGACACTCCAATCGATTACGATAACTTAATCGCTAAAGGATCTATGATGGGTTCTGGTGGAGCTATCGTTATGGACGAAGATAACTGTATGGTTGACGTTGCTAAGTTCTATATGGACTTCATCTGCGACGAATCATGTGGTAAATGTTCTCCATGCCGTATCGGTACTAAGAGAATGCTTGAAATCTTAAATAAGATTACTGATGGTAAGGGAACAATGGATGATTTGAATGAACTTGAAGAATTAGCACAAGTTGTTAAAGCTAACTCAATCTGTGGTTTAGGTCAAACATCTGCTAACCCTATCGTTTCAACAATGAAGCAATTTAGAGAAGAATACATTGCTCATATCGTTGATAAGAAATGTCCAGCTCACGTATGTAAGAGCTTGATGAAATATGTAATTGTTGCTGATAAATGTAAGGGATGTACATTGTGTGCAAGAAACTGTCCAGTTAATGCTATCAGTGGAACAGTTAAACAACCTCATGTTATCGACCAAACTAAGTGTATCAAATGTGGATTATGTCAATCTAATTGTAAGTTTGATGCAATAATTAAGGAATAAGGAGGATTTGAAAATGGCAAAATTAGTTAATATTAAAATTGAAGGTCATCCTTATCAAGTCGAAGAAGGATTAACAATTCTTGAAGCTGCACGTCAATGCGGATATGAAATCCCTACACTTTGCTCATACAATCATGGTGAATGTAGCTTAGCTAGCTGCCGTGTTTGTTTAGTAGAAGCAACAGGCGCAAGAGGCCTAGTAGCAAGTTGCGTATATCCAGTTAATGAAGGAATGGAAATCACTATTTCTTCTCCAAAAGCAACTGCTGCACGTCGCGCAAGTGTTGAATTGATTTTATCTAATCACTCAATGAACTGCCAACAATGTGAAAAGAATGGTCACTGCGAATTATTATATGTTGCACAAATCACTGGTGCTAGAGAAGGCAAATATTTAGGAAGCAAAACTCCTACAACAATCGACCAAATCTCTCCATCAATCGTTAGAGATACATCTAAGTGTATTCTTTGTGGTAGATGCGTTGCAAGATGTGCTAATATTCACGGAATTGGTATCTTAGGATTCGAAAAACGTGGATTCAATACAATCGTTGCCCCTGCTGCAAACCGTTCATTCTCTGAAAGCCCATGCTTACAATGCGGTCAATGCGTTAATGTATGTCCAACTGGTGCTTTAATGGAAAAGAGCGAAATCAATCTAATCGATGAAGCTAAGTTACAAGGCAAATTCGTTGTTGTTCAAACAGCTCCAGCTGTTAGAGCTACTTTAGGTGAAGAATTTGGTATGCCGATTGGTACTCCTGTAACTGGTAAGATGGTTGCTGCACTTAAGAGACTTGGCTTTGACAGAGTTTATGACACTAACTTTGGTGCTGACTTAACAATCATGGAAGAAGCAACAGAACTTCTTAATAGAGTTAAAAATGGCGGTGTTCTACCAATGATTACTTCATGTTCTCCTGGTTGGATCAACTACGCTGAATACTACTATAATGATTTATTAGACCACGTTTCAAGTTGTAAATCACCTCATCAAATGCAAGGTGCTATTATCAAATCTTACTTTGCAGAACAAAAAGGCTTAGATCCAAAAGATATCTTCGTAGTATCAATCATGCCTTGTACTGCTAAGAAGTTTGAAAAGTCACGTGATCAATTCAAACATGACGGAATCACAGATGTTGATGCTGTATTAACTACTCGTGAACTTGCTAAATTAATCAAACGTAGTGGTATCAACTTCGCTAAACTTCCTGATGAAGAATATGACCAAGACATTATGGGTGAATACAGTGGTGCTGGCGTTATCTTCGGTGCTACTGGTGGTGTTATGGAAGCTGCCCTTAGAACTGCATATTTTGTTTTAGAAGGCAAAGAACATGAAGCTATTAAGTTCGAACAAGTTCGTGGAATGCAAGGCTTAAAAGAAGCTAGCTTCAAACTTGGCGGAATTGATATCAAAGTTGCTGTTGCATCTGGAATGAAGAATGCTAAAGTATTACTTGATCAAATTAAAGAAGGTAAGAGCCCTTACACATTCATTGAAATCATGTGCTGCCCTGGTGGCTGTATCAATGGTGGAGGTCAACCATATGTTAAACCTCAATTCTTACCAAATGAAGATTTGAACATTTTAGATACTTATCGCCAAAAGAGAGCTCAAGCATTATATTCTGAAGATGAAAGATTAACATTACGTCAATCTCATAACAACACTCAAATCAAAGAATTATATGCTAAGTTCTTAGGTGAACCTAATTCAGAAAAAGCTCATCACTTATTACATACTACATATAATAAGACAAGAGTTCGTTTCCCTGAAAAATAACAAAAAAATATGGAAGCACATATGTGCTTCCTTTTTTTATACTAATATTGTTATATAATGCCTACCAAATTTGATTAGTCCTTCATCTTGAAGATTTATTAGTTCACGTGACAAAGATGGTCTTGGAATATTTATAATCTTAGCTAAGTCTTCTTTTGATGTTACGTATATTGTTTTAGTTCTTTGTTTTTCCATCTCATTTTTTAGATAGAATAATATCTTTTCTCTTAATGTCTTTTGGGCAAGTATTTTAATTCTTGATTGAAGAAGAAGGGCATCATTAGTCATCTTGTTTAAGTAAGAATGTAAAAATGCTATATTTGATTGCATAAGTTTTATAATATCACGACTTTTGATAAAAGCAATTTTAGTTTCTTTTTTAGAATAAACATTACCCAAATAATAAGGATTAGAAGAAAACACTAAAAATTCTCCAAATGAATCGCCTTCTTGAAGGGTTTTAATATTATATTCATTATCGATAATTGTGAGTGTAGAAATGGATACTGCACCACTTATTATATATCCAATACCCGTACATTCATCACCTTCATTAAAGATGATTTCATCCTTTTTGTATGTTAAATATTTTATACATTCCTTCTCTTGATTTGTTAAAGTATCTAATATGTTCATAATTGCTCCTTTTTGTAACATATGTTACGATAATTATATTATAACAAGGATATAATATAATTGTAAATAATGGAGGAAAGAAATATGAAAAAATTTTTAGGTTTATTAATGATTATTATTAGTTTGGCCCTTTTTGGATGCGCTAAAAAGGAGGTCCAAAAGATTAAAGTATTAGTTCCAAGTGGCACACCACTTGTAGCTATAGGTGGAGTTTTAGGTAATGAAAACTACGAAGTAGATGTAGTTAGTGGAGCTGATCTATTAACTGCTGCATTAGTTGCTGATGAATATGATGTGGTTATTGCTCCCGTAACAGCAGCTACAAAACTATATATTGCTAAAGGTATCAAATACAGATTTGCTAGTGTTATTAATTTAAGTAGTAACTATTTAATTACATTAAATGGATCAAAGTTAGATCAAACTGGTGAAAAACGCGTTTTAGCTTATGGAATGAATAATACTCCTGATATCATCATGAAGGCTGCTTTAGCAAACTATGATGTATCAAGTTTTACTATCGAGTACCAACAAGCTGTAACAGATGTTGTTCCATTTATTGTTAGTAATAATGGCGATTATGATTTCTTCTTGACTGCAGAGCCTACTTTAACACAACTAAGTGTTAAATATGGTTTAAGTTTTGATGTTATTGACTTACAAAAAGAATTACAATCATCACTTAGTATAATTCCTCAAGCAGGAATATTCGTTAATAGTGGGTCAGAAAAACAAGCAGAAATCAAAACATTCTTAAATGATGTTAAGAAAAACATTGAGTATTTAAATAAGAATCAAGATAAATACTATGATAAGGTATCTTCTTACAATGAATTTTTCACAAAACTAACAAAAGAAGTATTAGAAAAGAGCATTGCTAGAAGCAATATTAAATACTATGAAGCATCTAAGATCAAAGGTGATTTAGATAAGTATTATGATTTATTAAATAATCTCAATGACAAGCTTCTTAACGGAAAGAAGCCTGATGATGACTTCTACTATTAAAAAGACTTCGTTTTATATTTTAGGAATACTGTTTATTATTGCAATATGGGTTATATCATCTAAGATTGTCAATAATGATATTGTTATTCCAACCTTTAGTAGTGTAGTTAAAAGCCTTGGGAATCTTTTAAAACTTAAAAGTACATATGTTAGTATCCTTAATACTATTCTAAAACTTTTATTAGTATTAGTAATTGGGGTAGTAATATCTAGCATTTTAGCACTTACAAGTTACAAACTAAATTGGTTTAGTAATTTTATAAGTCCCCTAATTGCTCTTTTAAGAACTGTTCCCGTAGCCACAATCTCAATTTTACTACTTTTAATGATTGGTAATAAGAAGGCTCCTTATTATATATGTTTACTTGTTGTGATACCTATTTTATATGAGGCGTTTTTAGCAAGTCTAAAAGGAATAAATAAAGGAATAATTGAAGAAGTTAGAATGCTTTCAGGCTTAACTCCTTATGTAATATATAAAGTTTATTTACCAATTATTGCTCCATATTCTGTAAGTAGTATTATCTCAACACTTGGGCTTGGGCTAAAAGTAATGGTAATGGCTGAATTTATCAGTCAAACACCAAACACAATAGGATACTCATTAAATGAAGAGAAGATGTTTTTAGAAATCGGAAATGTCTTTAGTTGGACATTAATATTAATCATCTTTGTTTTGATTTTTGAGTTTATCCTAAAACTTATCCAAAAGAAAATGGAAGAAAAATTCTAGGTGACAATTTGTCACCTTTTGTTTTTACCAATCTTGACAACGTGTCATTTTTTTGTT
>LVBR01000177.1 GCA_001604495.1 Acholeplasmatales bacterium Tener_01
ATGTTGGGCCTTCAACCACAGGATCAGGTCCAGGTCCTGGAGTAGGTTTATCCTCTCCACATGCCACAAAGAAAACAGCAATAAACAAAACTAAAAGTACTTTAAATAACTTTGATACTACTTTCATTAGTTCATCTCCTTTAATAATTCATATAATTCATACAAAACATACATTGTTGCACGAAGTCGAATTTGATTTCTACTTCCTTTAAACACTTTTTCTTTTGTTAAGAACTTATCTCCAATCTTTATAGTGTAGCAAACAAGTCCAACTGGTTTATTTTCAAGGCCCCCATTAGGTCCTGCAATGCCAGTTGTTGAAACACAAACGTCACTATGGCTAAGTTGATAAAGACCAAATGCCATCTCGCGTGAGACTTCCATGCTCGCCACATTATATTTTTCAATTGTCTCTTCTTTAACACCTAAATACTTAATCTTCGCTTCGTTTGAATAAACTACTATGCTTTCTTTCAATACGTCGCTACTACCACTAACATTAATTAATGTTGAAGCAAGCATTCCTCCAGTTACACTCTCACAAAAACTAATAGTTAAATTCTTTTCTTTTAGTTTTTTATAAACAACTTCTTCAACTGGTTCATTTTGGCTAGATACAATGTATTTATCCATTAGTTCTTCAAATCTTAAACAGCACTTAGTGAAACGTTCTTTGTTTTCTTCTTTTGCAGTTACTTGGTAACGAATCTTACCCATTGCTGCATAAGGGTTAACATTGATATCACTAAACTCTTTGAAGAAATCTTGAAGATAATCTTCAATCTTACTCTCGCCAGTTCCCATTATAGTGTATTCTTTGATTAAGAACTTATCGCTAACAAGCTTTTCTAAATAAGGTTTAACTCCTAAATTGTACATTACAGTATTTTCAAAAGGAGGACCAACAAGCATAATTACTTTTTTGCCGTCTACTTCAATAATACATCCATGAGCAGTTCCTTCAGGATTAGGTAATACTATTGAGTCTTTAGGGAAATATGCTTGTTTAATATTGCTTTTAGCAAAATTATCACCAAAATATTTAACTAAAGTATTATATGCAACTTCTTTTAATTCAAGTTCTAATTTGAATTCATCACATATTACTTCTTTTGTGAAATCATCATGTGTAGGTCCAAGGCCACCTGTAGTAAACAAAAAGTCACAATCGCTCTTAACGAATTCTTTTACTTCGCGTCTTAAATTTACTTCATTGTCACCTACAACGATGTGTTTTATGGTCTCAATACCAAGTTTTTCAAGTTCACAAGCTAAAAATGATGCATTAGTATTAACGACTCTACCGCTAAGTACCTCATCACCAACACATAAAATCAATGCTTTCATTGCTTCACCATTAAACGTTAAACTTAAATTCTACAATATCTCCATCATGGAAAACATACTCTTTTCCTTCACTGCGTAGTTTTCCAGCTTCTTTTGCTTTTTGGTAGTTACCACAAGCAATAAAGTCATCGTATGCGATAACTTCAGCACGAATGAATCCTCTTTCAAAATCAGAGTGGATAATACCAGCACACTTAGGGGCTTTACTTCCCTTTTTATAAGTCCATGCACGGCACTCTTTCTCTCCAGCAGTGAAGAAAGTCTCAAGGCCCAATAAATCATAACTCTTTTTAACAAGTTGATCTAAGCCACTTTCACTAATTCCAAGCTCATCCAAAAACATCTTACGATCTTCTTCGTCTAAATCTAAGATTTCTTCTTCGATTTGCGCGCTGATTTTTACAGTTTCAACATTATGTTCTTTAGCATACTCTTTAACTTTCTTAACCAAATCACTTTCATTTGCGATATCATCTTCATCAACATTTAAAACATAGATCATTGGTTTTAATGTTAAGAAGTTAAAGTTCTTAATTATATCTAATTCTTCTTTTGTTAAGTTTTGGTCACGAAGCGAAACACCCTTATTCAAACCATCTTTAATCTTAACTAAAAGGTTATATTCTACTTCAGATTCTTTATCAACATGAAGTTGCGCTTTCTTTTCAATCTTTGGAATTCTCTTATCAATTACATCGATATCAGCAAACGCTAGTTCTAAGTTGATAGTCTCAATGTCGCTAATTGGATCAATTACACCATTAACATGAATGACATCTTTATCAGTGAAGCATCTTACAACATGACAAATTGCATCAACTTCACGAATATTTGCTAGAAACTGATTACCTAAACCTTCACCTAAGCTTGCACCTTTAACTAACCCTGCAATATCTGTGAATGAAAATGATGTATAAACAACATTTCTTGGCTTAACAATTTCAACAATCTTTTCTAATCTTTTATCTTTAACTTCTACAATACCAACATTAGGTTCGATTGTTGCGAAAGGATAATTCGCACTCAAAACCTTACTCTTTGTTATAGCATTGAATAATGTTGACTTCCCAACATTAGGAAGCCCGATAATTCCTGCTGTTAATCCCAATTTTTTCACCTTCTTTTACGGCATTATTTTACCATAATTTTCGCTTCTTTTAAAGATTAAACTAATTAAATAAACCACTTACTATCATTTTATTGTATAATAGATACGAGGTACAATTATGAAGCATTACGATATCGCAATTTATTCAAATAATAAAATAGAACTAAGTGATAATAATATCATCTATTTAGATAGTAGCTATGAGTTAATTGATAGTTATCTAGCAAGAAAAGAAAATGAAGAAATATCGTTTGATTACTTAATAACAAATAGTAAAAAAACACTTAAAGACTTAGGTGCCGTCTTTGATAACGGCTTTGCCTTAACAAACTCTTTACTTCAAACAACTATTGAAAATACTTTTGCCTTTGGTGAAATTGTTAATCTAAATAAAGGAATTAGTGAAGAATTAGAAATTATACTAGATGCCATATACGAAAAATAGGAGCTAAAATTAGCTCCTTTTTTTATTCTTCTTCATTTAGATTAATTGTTACTTTAATTTCCTCATTATCTCTAATAATAGTTAAGGTAATTTCATCTTTACCTTTAATATTGTCATTAAAGAATGCTACAAGCAATACTTTAGCACTAGTAATATCAATATCATCATATTTAGTGATAATATCATCTTCTAAAATACCGCATCTATCTGCAATTGAGTCTTCTAAAACATCAGTAACAATAACACCAGTTCTATTTTCACCGATATTGTAACTATAGTCATAGTCAACAAGGATATCGATTGAATAGCAACTAATACCTAAACTCTTGTATTTTATCTTTGAGGCATTCTCAAGACGGTCCAAAACTAACATTATAATATCAGTTGGAATTACAAAGCCTAAATTATCAGAAATTGAAGAATCAATTTTAGCAGTGCTTATTCCAATAACTTGACCTTTTAAGTTATATAGTGGACCTCCACTATTACCACTATTAATAGATGCATCCACTTGCATGTATTTATTGTAATATTCGTATTGACCATCTTCATCATTATCATCTGGGAAATATACTTCTTTTTTAGAAACAATTCCTAAGCATACTGCTCCTTCAAGTTCAAAATCAATTGGTGATCCTACTGTCATGGCAAATTGACCAACTTTAATGTCATCAAAATAACCAAATTGACAAGCATCAATTTCGTCAAGATTACTTACTGCACTCTTCTTAACCGCAATTACCGCTAAATCGACCATATCATCATATGCCACAATTCTTGCATAAACTTTTTCTTTTGCAGCTGAGAAGTAAACAAATAAAGCTTCACTTCCAAGAACAACATGGCGGTTAGTTAAAATAAAGATGTCTTCTTCACCTACTTTATAAACTACGCCACTACCTGATGCATATAGGGCGTATTCATAATTAGTTCCTTTTTGGTAATTGAATACAGTAACAACTTGCTTCATTGCTTTTTCTGATACGTTAATAGTACTTTTTTCAATGTCACTATAGTCGTCAGTATTAGTAACTAAAATAATTTCTTCCTTACCATCAATTGAAATTAAACCACGTCCAATTCCTGCTCCATATAAGAATTTACCATCAATCACTTTAACAATACCAGGAGTTAGGCTAGTAATAGTTACCTCTTTAGAAGTTTGAACTTCTCTAATTTCACCTAAAGTTAAATAATGGTATTCATTTGAAATAGTTAGTTCATCTACTTTTCCATCATATTTACCACTTTTAACTAAAACTTCAATTCGTTCTTTTTCTTTATCTTTTGATAATAGTTGAATAAAGGCAACGCCAGGCTTTAAGCCCTTAACTCGCCCATCTTCATATTTAATAACGTCATCATTAATGATTCTTATTTCATATTTACTGCTAATTTCTACTTCTTTTTCTTCCCCAACAAATATCTCATGATAATATTCACTATTAATAACACTATCTTTTTGCTTTACGCTACAAGAAGATAAAAAGAACAAAGCAATAAATATAAATATACCAATAAATACTTTTCTCATTTTATACTCCTAAAAATCAATTCGTACAGTTATTTCTTCACCGCTACGAACAACTTTTAACATAACAAATCCACCGTCAATAACTTTACCAAGTTCTGCTCTAAATTCTTGAGATTTAGTGACTTTAACATCATTAATCTCTAAAATAATATCACCATTTTGCAACTTCATAAAAGCATGTCCAGTAACATCAACTTCATCAACATAAAGTCCATATGTAATATCTTCTGGAATATCTATTTGAGGAACTCCTGAATAGTCTTCACGATTAATAAGTCTAATTACTTCGTATGTTGTGATACCTAGAGTGTACCTAGTTGGTTTTTTGCCTTGTTCTAGGTATTTAATTAATTCTTTAACTAAATTAGATGGAATTGCAAATCCCATATTATCGATTTCACTATCAACTAACTTTAGTGTGTTAATGCCAATTAACTCACCTTTAATGTTAACTAGTGCTCCACCACTAGAACCAGGATTAATCGCAACATCGTGTTGAATATATTCACTATCCCAATCGTTGATTTTATCGCCATCAGTATCATCACTCAAATATCTTTTTGGTGAAGAAATGATACCAAATGTTGAAGAACCATAGAAATCATAGCCTCCAGGATTGCCGATTGCTACGGCAAAATTTCCTCTTTTTACTTGCTCACTATCAGCAAATTTAATCGGTTGAATGAACCTAATATAGCGAAATTCGATAACTGCTAGATCTACTTTATCATCATATCCTAAAACAGTTGCATCAAGTTTTTGATTATCATCACCGATGTATGCTTTGATTTTATTATCAACTTTACTTTCAATTACATGACGATTAGTAACTGCACGGTAGATGTATTCTTTAACGTTATCGCTATCAAATGTCTTTTCGTAATCTTTTTCAATTGTACCATCTTTTAAAAGTACTTCACATGAATAGATAACTCCACTACCAGTTGATGCTAGTTGATAGCTAACAAGATTCTTTTCATAATTACTTACACCAATTACACAAGGAGCAGCTTTTTCAACTGCTGCAGTAATTAAATCTTCAAATTCTTGAATATCTATTTCAACGTTATATGATTTATTATAGATTTCATTATTAAAAATATTTGTGCATCCACTTAATACCACTATTAGTGAAAGCATTAAAACAAATAATAATCTCTTTAATTTAGTCATAGTCTACCTCAAATTCCAAACAAGTTATAGACGTTTTCTTCTACTTGTTTTTCAACTTCCTTAACATCTATTCCTTTAATTTTACTAATTTCTTCCAAAACATATTTAGTGTAAGCTGGTTCGTTTAGTTCTCCTCTATGAGGAGTAGGTGCTAAATATGGGCTATCAGTTTCAGTTAATAAATACTTTAAATCAATCTTTTCAACAACTTCTTTTATTGTCTTAGCATTCTTAAAAGTAACTACACCACCGATTCCTAAATACCAACCTCTTTTAGTTAACTCTTTTGCCATTTCATAACTTCCACCATAACAATGAAGGACTCCACGAACCTTTTCATCTTTAATAATATCAAAGGTATCTTGCATAGCATCACGATTATGAATAATTAGCGGAAGATTATATTTCTTACTTAACTCAATTTGCTTTTTAAAGAAATATTTTTGTTCTTCAACATATGTTTTATCCCAATAATAATCAAGACCAACTTCACCAATAGCGATAACTTTCTCATTATCTAAAATATTGGTAAGCCAAGTAAGATCGGTATCAGTCTCATTTTGGACTTCACTAGGATGTAGCCCCACTGCTAGATAAATAAAGTCATACTTTTTAGAAAGTTCAAGTGCTTTTAGGCTAGATTCTTTATCATAGCCAATAACAATCATCTTTTTAACACCATTATCTAGGGCATTTTTTATTACTTTTTCTTTATCAACATATTTGTCATCATAAATATGCATATGAGTATCAATAATCATAATTATTCCTCGAATTCTATTAATATTATACCATAGATTGGGGCGATTGTTTTGTAAAAAAAATCCTATTTAAAATAGGATTTTACTTTCTAACATCTTTCAACGCCATGGAAAAAGGCACTGATTAATTCTGGGCCTGAGTGAGAACCAATTGTTGGGCCAATGAAAAAGTATTTAACACCTTTAAATTTGACCATTTGTAATATCTCACGAGCAAATTCTTTGGCTTTTTCTAAGCAATCGCCATGACCAATATATAAATATTGGTTACATGCATCAACCACTTTTTCTTTTATCATTAAGGCAATACGCTTGTATGCTCTAAAAATACCATTTATCTTATTAGCTATAACAAGCCTACCTGGTTTATCAAGTTTTAGAATTGGTTTAATAGATAACAAATTGCCGATAAAGAAGCTAGCATTTGATACTCTTCCACCACGCTTTAAATAAACTAAAGTTGGAGTAGTAAAAAACGGAGTTACTCCTTTTTTGTACTCTTCTAAATACTTGATAACATCTTTAAATTCCATTCCTTCATCAATTAACCTACATGCTTCGAGAACCAATATTCCATAAGAAATAGATGCACCTAAAGAATCCATCACATAGATCTCTAGTTTGTCATTTTCACTTAATAGCATATTCTTCGCTTGCATAAAATTATTGTAAGTGCCGCTTATAGCACTACCCATAGCAATATGTAGTATAGGTTTACCATAACTTGCTAATTCTTTCAAATAATCGTATGCTTCATTGACATTTACAGATGTTGTTCTAAAAACAACGCCATTTCGCATCTTATTATAGAATTCAACTGTTTCAGAATCAATCAGGTTACTTTCATAAATATTATTATCATCAAAATATTTCATTTTAATAAAACTGATATGTTTTTCTTCCAAAGTCTCTTTGTTTAAGTCACAGCCGGAGTCTGTGCTTACTATTATTTTTCTATAATCCATATTAATCCTTTCTATAAAATAATATAATAAATAGCCCTACATAAAGTAGGGCTATAAATTTTTAATTCTAGATTATTTAACGATCTTAGTAACGTTACCAGCACCAACTGTACGTCCACCTTCACGAATAGAGAACTTAGTTCCTAATTCGATTGCGATTGGGTGAATTAATTCTACATGTAATTCAGCGTTGTCACCAGGCATAATCATTTCTACGCCTTCTTTTAGTTCGATAACGCCAGTTACGTCTGTTGTACGGAAGTAGAATTGAGGACGATAGTTACTGAAGAATGGAGTATGACGTCCACCTTCATCCTTGCTTAGTACGTAAACTTGAGCATCAAATGAAGTATGAGGTGTAACAGTCTTAGGTTTTGCAAGAACTTGTCCACGTTGGATTTGATCACGGTTGATACCACGAAGTAATGTACCAATGTTATCACCAGCTTCTGCATAGTCTAATAACTTTCTGAACATTTCAACACCAGTAACAACTGAAGTTTGAGTTTCTTTGATACCGATAATTTCAACAGGGTCACCAACTCTAACTTGTCCACGTTCAACTCTACCAGTAGCAACTGTTCCACGTCCTGTGATTGAGAATACGTCTTCAACAGGCATTAAGAATGGTTTATCAGTGTCACGAACTGGAGTAGGGATGTAAGAGTCAACAGCATCCATTAATTCTTGGATAGCTTTTTGAGCTTCTGGATCTTCTTCCATAGCTTTTAAAGCAGATCCACGGATAACAGGAACTTCATCTCCAGGGAATCCGTATTCGCTTAATAATTCACGAACTTCCATTTCAACTAAGTCTAATAGTTCTTCATCATCAACCATATCACACTTATTTAAGAAAACGATAAGACGAGGAACACCAACTTGACGGCTTAGTAAGATGTGTTCACGAGTTTGTGCCATAGGTCCATCAGTTGCAGCAACAACAAGGATAGCTCCATCCATTTGTGCAGCACCAGTGATCATGTTCTTAACATAGTCAGCATGTCCTGGGCAGTCTACGTGTGCGTAGTGACGTTTGTCAGTTTCATATTCAACATGGGCAGTATTGATAGTTATACCTCTTGCCTTTTCTTCTGGTGCACCGTCGATTTGATCATAGTCCATAACTTTAGCTTGACCTTTAGATGCTAAATACTTAGTAATAGCAGATGTTAAAGTAGTTTTACCATGGTCAACATGTCCGATAGTACCGATATTTACATGCGGTTTAGTACGTTCAAATTTAGCTTTTGCCATTAATATTTCCTCCTAAAATAATGTCATATATATTTTATATTATTTCATCGAATAATGCAAGTATTTTTAATGCAAGATTTTATTCGATTTTTAACGATATTTACCAATAATCTCATCACTAACGCTCTTTGGACACTCTTCATAGTGATCAAATTGCATTGTGTAATTACCTCTACCTTGAGTATTACTTCTTAGTGATGTTGCGTAACCGAACATCTTAGCAAGTGGAACGAATGCTTTGATTCTTTGGAATCTAGCTTCCACTTCTTGACCTTCGATTTTGCCACGCTTACTGATTAAATCACCGATTACAGCCCCAACATATTCATCAGGGACTTCAACTACTACTAGCATTATTGGTTCTAGTAGTACAGGTTTACAAACTTTTGCACTTTCTCTAAATGCATAGCTTGCGGCTACCTCAAAGGCAACTGATGATGAGTCAACATCATGATATGATCCATCAAATAAAGTTGCTTTAATATCTATTGTTGGATAACCTGCTAGGTTACCACTAAGTAGTGCGGCTTCTAGACCCTTTTGTGTAGGTCCAATGTATTCCTTAGGAACAACACCGCCAACTATAGCGTCAACAAATTCAAATCCTTTACCAGGATTTGGTTCAAACTTAATCCATACATCACCATATTGTCCATGACCACCTGATTGACGAACGAATTTACCTTCAACTTCACCAGTTGCTTTAATTGTTTCACGATACGAAACTTGTGGAGCACCAACATTAGCTTCAACTCTAAATTCGCGTTTCATTCTATCAACAATTATTTCAAGGTGTAATTCACCCATACCAGCGATAATAGTTTGACCAGTCTCTTGATTTGTAGTGGCTCTGAATGTTGGGTCTTCTTCTGATAATTTTTGTAAGGCTTGAGCCATACGATCTTCATCAGCTTTTGTCTTTGGTTCAATAGCAACACTGATAACTGGTTCAGGGAATGTCATTGATTCTAAAATGACAGTTCTTCTATTATCACATAGGGTATCACCTGTTGTTGTGTCTTTTAGACCAACAGCAGCGGCGATATCACCAGCATAAACTTCGGTAATATCTGTACGATTATTTGCGTGCATTAGAAGTAATCTTCCAATACGTTCTTTTTTATCTTTTGTAGAGTTATTGACATATGATCCAGTTGACAACTTACCTGAGTACACTCTAAAGAATGTAAGTTTTCCAACATATGGGTCATTCATAACCTTAAATGCTAATGCACTGAAAGGTTCGTCATCACCTACAATGATATCTTCTTCTTCACCTTTTCTATTTGTTCCAACAATCATTGGTACATCAATTGGTGAAGGAAGATAATCAATAATTGCATCAAGCACTAACTTTAATCCTTTATTCTTAAAGGCAGTGCCGCACATTACAGGGAAGAAATCAACAGTTAAAGTTGCTTTTCTAATAGCAGCTTTTAACATTTCGACACTGATTTCTTCTTCTTCAAGATAAGCCATCATTAAATCATCATCAAAATCGCTGACTGCAGCAATCAACTCATCGCGTCTTAGTAGAGCATCATCTTTTAGATAATCAGGAATCTCTATTTCAACAAAGTTTTCATCTTGACCACCATCAAAGTGGTAAGCTTTCATTGTAACTAAGTCGATAATTCCATCAAATGTTGCTTCACTTCCAATTGGGATTTGAATTGGATGAGCGTTAGCATTTAATCTCTTATGCAAACTTTCTGTTGCTTTATCAAAGTCAGCACCGATTTTGTCCATCTTATTAATAAATACGATTCTTGGAACATGATATTCGGTAGCTTGTCTCCAAACAGTTTCAGTTTGAGGTTCTACACCTGCTTGGGCATCCAAAACGGTAATTGCACCATCTAATACTCTTAGGGAACGACTTACTTCAACAGTAAAATCAACATGCCCTGGGGTATCGATGATATTGATACGATGTCCTTTCCAATATGCTGTTGTGGCAGCAGAAGTGATTGTAATACCACGCTCCATCTCTTGCTCCATCCAGTCCATTTGGGCGGCACCATCGTGTGTCTCACCGATCTTGTGGATTTTTCCTGTATGATATAAAATTCTTTCTGTTACAGTAGTTTTACCCGCATCGATGTGAGCCATGATACCGATGTTCCTAGTATTGACTAAAGCAATATCTCGAGGCATACAATGCTACTCCTTTATTACCATTGATAATGTGCAAATGCTTTATTAGATTCTGCCATACGATGAGTATCATCACGTTTCTTAACAGAGTTACCAATACCGTTTGAAGCATCGATGATTTCGTTAGCCAATCTTTCTTCCATAGTCTTCTCTTTTCTTAATCTAGAATATTGTGTTAACCATCTTAAGCAAAGAGTCATTTTTCTTTCAGCTCTAACTTCACAAGGAACTTGATAGTTAGCACCACCAATTCTACGAGCACGAACCTCTAATTGTGGTGTAATATTTGCTAATGCTTCATTGAAAACGTCAAGTGCTGGGCGACCAGTTTGCTTTTCGATTCTTGTGAAAGCACCATATAAAATTTCTTGAGCTGTACCTTTTTTACCATCTAACATAATGTTATTAATTAATTTAGTTACTACAACTGAATTATAAATTGGATCTGGTAAAACTTTTCTTTTGGGAGTATGTCCTTTACGTGGCATCCTTACTTCCTCCTTTCATAGTTATAAGTTAATTTTAAAATATTATTTTTCTCTCTTAGCGCCATATTTACTTCTTGCTTGTTTACGTCCTTCAACTCCAGTTGTATCTAGTGTTCCACGAATAATGTGATAACGAACACCTGGTAAGTCTTTAACACGTCCACCACGAATTAGAACAACACTGTGTTCTTGAAGCTTATGGCCAACTCCTGGAATGTAAGCTGTTACTTCGATACCATTAGATAAACGAACACGGGCATACTTACGCATTGCTGAGTTAGGTTTCTTAGGAGTCGTAGTAGTAACACGTGTACAAACACCACGTTTTTGAGGAGAATCGACAGTTGTGTATCCCATCTTTAAACTGTTGTATCCAACGGCTAAATGTGGAGATTTAGATTTTCTTACTTTTGACTCACGTTCTTTTCTTACTAGTTGGTTAATAGTAGGCATTAATGTTCCTCCTTTCATTAATTCTGCCACATATCCTGGCGTTTCAAATTTTCATAAATATATGTTTCGAATCGCTTCGAAACACTATTCACAATTTCCTATAATATTATACACTTTTTTTACTAAAAGTCAATAGAAAATTTATATTAATTATTACTTGATATCTTCAACTCTTTTGTCTAATTTTTCACACAAAACTGAAGGATTATCACATATTCTTCTTAACAATCTAAATGAGTTAGCATAGTAGAATCCATCACAGAATCTCTCATCAGTATTGATACCTAATGTCATTATCTTTTTAACAACAATATTATCATCTTTATCAACTACAGGCTTCTTGCTCTCTTTTCCCATCGCAACAAACAACCCCGTATTACCAAAATTATACAAATGATGATAAATATAATCAGTCTTAATTGATTTTAAATTTGTTATAAAGCAAGATGTGTGAAAAGGTGATAATTCAAGTATCTTATTAGGTAACATTCCATGCTTATCGAGTAGTTTTATTAATCCAATAAAAAGCTTTGATAAGAAGTTTGGAATATGTCTAATAATACTAGTGAAACGATCAGTACCGTTTTCACTTGACAAGGTATTATTTTTCTCAATTGCTTCATTGATCTTATCTTTTATTTCATAGATGTTTTCTGTTCCATCAAAATGAAGTTTAACTGTTGTCTCTTGAGCATCATCTCTTAAACTCTTTTTAACAACAAATGAAATACAAATATCATTTCTTTTGTAAATTCTTCCGTTCATGACGAAACGATTAATTTTAGGTCTTAAGGCAATTACACGAATGATTGCGGCGATGACAAAGTGCATATAAGTAAAACTTACGCCCTTTTCTCTTTCGCTTGCAATAAATTCATCTAATTTCTCACAATCCATTTCATACTTAAATAAGTTTTCACTATCATTACGTGATGACATTAAATGTGGAATAAACTTATCAAAGCCTGAAAGTGATTTAATTTTTTTGCCATCGGGTCTAAATCCAAACATATTTTTTTCTCCTTTTATTAATTATATATTACCACAAATCCCCCATTTTTTAAACAAAAATAAACCCCACATGTGTAATATGTGGGGTTGATATTTTAATTAAATGGTTTAATCTTTGTTTGTAAAACAACTGATTCATTATATCCACTATTATTTGTAATAGTAACTTTATAACTTACAACAATTTCCTCAAGCGGTGCCTTAATAATTTGGCCAGTATCATCAACATATTCAGGGTTTAATGATTCAAATTTAATTGTATAATCACCTAAATATTTCTTTACAACTAGTTCTGCCTTAACCATTCTAATTGCATAGTCGTATAAGTTATTCATTCTTAGTGTTTGTGGACAGTTTTTACCCATCCAATCGTAGTGTTGCTTGATGTGATTAACATCAATTCCATACTTAACCATTAATCTTGCACAAAGTTTACCCATACGATGCCATACTTTATCAAGGTTTGCGCCTTGGTTAACGCATGTTTCAATACCGATACTTTCAGTATATGCAGTGTAGTGGTCGCCTTGGAATGTTACTTCATTATCTGGAATTGAATGAATTACTTGATCTTCATCAACAGTATAGTGCCAACTACGAGCTGTTGCGGCAATGCTATAAGAATTAGTCATCCAATTGGCATTTGATTGTGACTTTGCACCAGGATTAAAATTACCAGTATCATGATATGTAATGTAATTAATTCCTGTAAGTAGTACACCACTACGAGGGTATCCTGGACATTCTTTGTTCTTTTTCTTATCAATTTGGTTGATAATTTCAGGTGTAGCTGTCATTCCAACATATGGATTATCATAAATATCAATAATTTGTTCAATTAAATTAAGTTGACTAAAGAAATAATATGATACACTTCCCATAAATTCTTGGGTAACATAAGCTGGTTGACCATTACTATCTTCACCATAAAGCCTTATTTCTCTAAGCATTAGAGCATTTTCTTGATTTAATGATGTAATTATTGCAATAGGATCAACAGTAACATTTACTTCAAAAACAGTTCCGGTATCTTTATCATCACCAATTTGTACGCGCACTTTAACTTTTCCTTCTCTTAATGGGTAAATTGTATTATCTTTTATCTCAATTATATCGCTCTTATATAGATAATAATTAATATCGCTTTCGTCGACTAAATTCTTTGGATATTGTAGGTGAATTTTTAAAGTATCTAGGCAATCAATATTAAAATTATCATTTAAAACTGTCACTTTTAATGGTTTAACATAAACTAATAATAATCCAGTCACATCACCAAGTTTAATTTTGACTGTTGATTCACCAATTTTAAGTCCTTTTATCTTCCAACCATTAACTTCGATATTATCGTTACCGACAGTTATTTCTAAATCATCAATAGTACAATTATATAAAGCAATTGGTAAGGCCACTTCTTCATTTAAAAATAATTCAAATTCGCCATCACTAACATATTCATCCATTATTTTGAATTCTTTTTTAAGACTCACAGTAACATCAATGATTAGTGTATTATCACCACTTAAAATAACTACTTTAGAACTTCCTTCTCTAACTGCTTCAACAATTTTACCCCTAACTACTAAAACATTATTAGAAACGCTTACTTCAAATGAATCTAATTTGTCTTTATATAGTTCTTCAAAATCAATTTTCTCCCCAACAAACAAACTATATTCAGTTTCAAAGCCTAAAAATGGATCAACTTCTACCGGATCATCTATTGGCTCTGGGGCTTCTTCATCTTCTTTTGGAATTATTACTGGTTCAGCCGGTTTAGGGTCCGCTTCAACTGGCTTTTCTCCACATCCAAACAATGTAATCATAAATAATATAATTAACAAAAATGATAATTTCTTCACCATATTCACCTCTATATAATTATTATACCAAATAAAGGGGCAAATTCAAAATAAAGTATATATAATAAAAATGGTAACACTTCAAATGAAATGTTACCATATTTTTTATTCAACTTCTTCTTCAGGAGCATCTTCTACTTCTACAGCTTTGTAATCAGCATAAGTGATACCAGTACCAGCAGGAATTAATCCACCAATAATGATGTTTTCTTTCAAGCCTTCCAATGTATCTTTCTTACCACGAATAGCGGCTTCTGTTAATACACGTGTAGTTTCTTGGAATGATGCAGCTGATAAGAATGAGTCACTTCTTAATGAAGAACGTGTGATACCAAGTAGAACTGGTTTAACAACTGGAGGTTGTTTGCCATTTTCAATACAATCTTTGAAAGTGGCTAATAGTTCATTTCTTGAAATTTGTGATCCTGGTAATAAGTTAGTATCACCAGCATTAACAACTAATACCTTTCTTAACATTTGTTTAATGATAATTTCGATATGCTTGTCACTAATTTCAACACCTTGAGAACGATAAACTTTTTGAACTTCAATTAGAATATATTTTTCAACATCTTCTACTTGACCAGCTCTAATCAATTCTTTTGGATGAATTTGACCTTCAGTTAATTTTTGACCAGCTTTAACTTGATTGCCCTTATTAACAATTGGCATCTTACCACTGTCAGTTAAGTAGCTCTTTTCTTCACCAGTGTACTTGTTCTTAATAACGATATTGAAACGGTTACCTTCTTTATGGTCAGTCTTAACAACTTCACCATCGATTTCACTGATGATAGCTTTACCTTTAGGTTCACGAGCTTCGAACAATTCTTGTACACGTGGAAGACCTTGAGTGATATCTTCACCACCGGCAACACCACCACTGTGGAATGTTCTCATTGTAAGTTGGGTACCAGGTTCACCAATTGATTGGGCAGCAATAATACCAACAACTTCACCTTTTTCAACTATATCACCAGTTGATAGGTCAGATCCATAACATTTAACGCAAACACCATTGTGGCAGTTACATGTTAATAGAGTTCTAATATAAACTTCTTCAACACCTGCTTTAACGATACGCTCTGCCATTTGATCAGTAACGAATTCGTTCTTGTCAATTAGCATTTCGCCAGTATTTGGATCATATACAGCTTTGTTTGTGAAACGTCCTCTAATTCTATCGAATAGTGGAACAACAACTGTACCATCGTTATTATAAAGTGTCTTAACAGCCATACCTTTATCTGTATGACAGTCTTCTTCACTAACAATTACATCTTGACTAACGTCAACCAAACGTCTTGTTAAGTAACCAGATTCGGCAGTCTTTAAGGCTGTATCTGTTGAACCTTTTCTTGAACCATGAGTTGAAACGAAGAATTCACTCATTGTTAAACCTTTCTTAAATGATGAACGAATTGGAATATCCATTTCTTCACCATTAGGTTTAGCCATTAGTCCACGCATACCAGAAAGTTGTACGAAGTTATCGATATTACCACGGGCACCAGAGTCACTCATCATGTAGATGTGGTTAGTGATGTAGTTCTTATCAACGTCTTTCTTAATATCTTCTTTTAGTTGGTTCTTAGCATCTTGCCATACTTTAACAACTAATCTATGATATTCTTTTTCAGTTAATAAGCCATGGTGATTGAATTTATCATATTCACTTACAACTTTGTCAGCGGCTGCTAATCTTTCAGGTTTAGTTTCAACTTCATTGATGTCGGCAGCACTTACTGTGATACCAGCAACAGTTGAATACTTAAATCCTAAGTCCTTCATCTTGTCCAGTGTCTTAGAAGTTTCAGCTAGTTTATATTTCTTGAATACTTCAGCAATTACAACTGATAAGAACTTCTTCTTGAATGGATGAGGAACTCTAACCTTCTTGATTTCTTCTTTGATATTTGAACCTTTTTCAATGAAGAATTCATCGCTAGTCTTATCAATGATATTCTTAGCATCAGCTTCAGTTACAAAAGGAACTTTATCATCATAGTTTTCAGCATATGGGAAGATTGTATTAAAGATAATCTTTCCGTATGTAGTAACAAGATATTTGTTAAGTTGACTTGGAGTAAAATGAGAATCTTTAACATTCTTTGCAGGAATAGCAAAACGAGTATGGAATCCAATTTCATTGTTTTCGTATGCCATTTCTACTTCATTGATATCCTTGAATACGCGGCCATTTCTTGGGTCGTTATTATCTTCGATTGTCAAATAGTAGTTACCTAAAACCATGTCTTGTGATGGAGTAACGATAGGTTTTCCATCTTTTGGAGCTAAGATATTCTTACTTGCTAGCATTAATAATCTTGCTTCAGCTTGTGCTTCTTCAGAAAGTGGTAGATGGACAGCCATTTGGTCACCATCGAAGTCGGCATTGAAGGCAGTACATGCTAGAGGATGAAGTCTGATGGCTTTTCCTTCAACAAGTTTTGGTTCGAATGCTTGGATACCAAGTCTATGAAGAGTTGGAGCACGGTTTAATAGAACTGGATGTTCAACAACGATCTTCTCAAGTTCTGTCATAGCGATTGGATCGCCAGTTTCAATCATTTCTTTAGCAGTCTTAACACTGATCTTTTGAATGTTTGCATCTTGAGATTCTTCATTATTCTTTAATATCTTATTGATAATAAATGGTTTGAATAAAATTAATGCCATTTCACGTGGAATACCACATTGATACATTTGTAAATCTGGTCCAACGCAAATAACACTACGTCCTGAATAGTCAACACGTTTACCTAATAAGTTTTGACGGAAACGTCCTTGCTTACCACGTAGTAAGTCACTTAATGACTTAAGTGGTCTATTCTTTTCAATAGCAGCTTTCTTTCCACGTTTAGAGTTATCGATTAGGGCATCTACTGCTTCTTGAAGCATACGTTTTTCATTCTTAACGATTAGTCCAGGAGCATCTAAATCCTTTTGACGACGTAAACGAGTATTTCTGTTAATTATACGACGATATAAGTCATTAAGGTCAGTTGTGGCGAAACGTCCACCATCTAATTGAACCATTGGTCTTAGGTCTGGAGGAAGTACTGGAATTACATCCATAACCATCCATTCAGGCTTATTTCCACTACGTGCAAAAGCTTCCATGACTTCAAGTCTCTTAACGATTTTTTCCTTCTTTTGCTTAGTAGCATTCTTCAATTCTTCCCTTAATTCTTCGATTCCACTCTCTAAATCTAGGTCTTTTAATAAGTCTTTAATTGCCTCAGCACCACTCTTTGCAGTGAATTTTGTGCTGCCATAGCGCATCTTATATTGAGTGTATTCAAGTTCTGTAAGAACCATTCCCTTTGTAAGTTCGCTTACACTTCCTGGGTCGATAACAATGTATGATGCTAAGTAAACAATGTCTTCAACATCTCTTGTTTTCATATCAAGCATCAAAGCGATCTTACAAGGACTGTTCTTTAAAAACCATGTATGAACTACTGGTGCTTCAAGTTCAATGTGACCCATACGTTCACGACGAACTTTACTTTCAGTTAATTCAACACCACATTTATCACATTTTAATTCTCCTCTAGGAGATCTTTTGCTCTTTCCACAAGCGCATTGATAGTCTTTAGTAGGTCCAAAAATTACTTCACAGAATAAACCATCTTTTTCTGGTTTAAGTGTACGGTAATTGATAGTCTCACCATTCTTAACAACGCCATGGCTCCAGCTTCTAATCTCTTCTGGAGATGCAATTCCTATTTGGATATAACTATATTTCTTTTTGTTTTGCAAATTAGTCACCTCTTAATAATAATGGTCAATTAACTTAACTTCTTAGCTTTTGTTGCTTGAGCAATCTCTTCAACAAGACTCTTGTTAGCAACATCTTCACCAGTTTCTGAGTCAATTAATTTAACGCTTAATCCTAAGCTTTGTAATTCCTTAACTAGTACTCTGAATGATTCAGGGATTCCAGGAGCAGGAATTCTTTCGCCATCAACGATTGCCTTATAAACTTTATTTCTACCAACGATATCATCTGATTTGATTGTTAACATTTCACGAAGAGTATAGGCAGCACCATATGCTTCAAGTGCCCAAACTTCCATTTCACCAAATCTTTGACCACCGTTTTGGGCTTTACCACCCATAGGTTGTTGAGTAACTAATGTATAAGGTCCTTCACTACGTGCATGTAATTTATCGTCAACCATGTGGGCTAACTTAATCATATACATTACACCGACAGTGATATTATTATCAAATGGTTTACCAGTTCTACCATCGATCAAAACTGCTTTTCCTTCATCATTGATTAAATCAGGAATATTAGGGTTTTGTCTCTTTCTTTCAGCCTTAGCTTCTCTCATAATTTCTTCTAAGTCTTCATTGTGAACACCGTCGAATACTGGAGTTGCAATGTGACATCCTAAAGTCTTAGCAGCCATTCCTAGATGAACTTCTAATACTTGTCCGATGTTAAGACGAGAAGGAATACCTTGAGGGTTAAGCATGATATCTACTGGAGTACCATCTAACATATATGGCATATCTTCTTGAGGTAAAATACGAGAAATAACACCTTTGTTACCATGACGACCACTCATCTTGTCACCTTCTGTAATCTTTCTCTTTTGAACGATGTAAACTCTAACTACTTCGATTACACCAGGAGCAAGTTCACAGTTACCGTCTTTTCTACGGAAGTGTTCAATACGTTGAACAATACCTCCACCACCATGAGGAACACGTAGTGAAGTATTTCTAACGTCTTTTGAGTTGTCAGCGAAAAGAGCATGAGAAAGACGTTCTTCTGGAGTAGGTTCAGTTTGTCCTTTAGGAGTTACTTTACCAACCAAAATGTCGTTTTCTTTAACTTCAGCACCTAGGCGAACAATACCATGTTCATCCAAGTTAGCTTTAGCATCTTTTCTGTCTTCAAGTTCACAAGTTATTTCTTCTTTTCCTAATTTTGTATCACGAACTTCTACTTCATATTTTTCAATATGAATTGAAGTATAAACATCATCTTGAACTAAACGTTCACTCATAACAATGGCATCCTCGTAGTTATATCCATTCCATGTCATGAATGCGATAACTACGTTTCTACCTAATGCCATTTCTCCTTGGTCCATTGAAGCTCCATCAGCAAGGATATCACCTTTTTTAACCACTTCACCAGACTTAACGATTGGTTTTTGGTTAACGCATGTAGAGTTATTTGAACGTTCATACTTAACTAATGAATAAGTCTTTAAGCTTCCAGATGTCTCTTTAACGATAATCTTTAAAGCATCAGCATATTCAACAACACCATCACCTTCACATACAACAGCAACACCACTATCTTTTGCAGCTTTTGCTTCAATTCCAGTAGCAACAAATGCAGCTTCTGGTCTTAATAGAGGAATTGCTTGACGTTGCATGTTCGCACCCATTAGGGCACGGTTTGCATCATCGTGCTCTAAGAATGGAATACAAGCAGGTGATACTGCAACAATTTGTTTAGGGCTAACGTCGATTAAGTCAACACGTTTAGCATCGATCTTAATAGTTTCGCCTAAATGTCTTGTAATTACAGTCTCATCTTCAATTTCTAGATTTTCATTTACTTTAACGTTGGCTTCAGCAATATAGTATTGCTCTTCTTTATCAGCTGTTAAATAAACTAATTCATCATTTAGAATACGAGGTTTCTTTCCTTCTTCGTGGATAACCTTTAGATAAGGAGTCTCAATGAAACCATATTTATCAACTCTAGCATATGTAGCTAGGGAGTTAATCAAACCGATATTTTGACCTTCAGGTGTCTCAATAGGACAAATTCTTCCGTAATGGCTTACGTGAACGTCACGAACTTCAAATCCGGCTCTGTCACGTGTCAAACCACCAGCACCTAAAGCTGAAATACGACGTTTGTGTGTAAGTTCAGATAGTGGGTTGATTTGGTCCATGAATTGAGATAATTGGCTACTACCAAAGAATTCACGCATTGTTGAAGTAAGAGTACGGATATTAATTAAGTTTTGAGGAACGATGTTCTTAGTATCGTTAGATGTAGACATACGATCCTTAACACTCTTTTCCATCTTCATCAAACCAACACGGAATTGATTTTGAAGTAGTTCACCAATCAAACGAAGTCTACGGTTACCTAAATGGTCGATATCATCAGTTCTACCGATGTTATCGTGTAAGTTAATGAAGTAACCAACACTTGCCAAAATATCTGATAAAGTTACTGTGTTCTTTTCTTCGCTTTGGTCATTACCAACAAGTCTTACAACTTCTTCTTTATGACTCTTAACAAATAATACGTCTAAGATTTCAAGTACAACGCTATTTCCTTCAAGCATTTGTTCGTATTCTTTAGTTACTCTGAACCATTGACGGTTATTAGCTAAATTATCAACGATTTCTTTAGTGAATTGAGTTCCCTTAGTGTAGATAACTTCACCAGTTTCATTATCAACGATGTCACTAGCAAATTTGAACTTTTCAACACCAGTTTCCAAAATTCTTTCTAATACGTCAAGTTTTTTATTAACTTTATAACGACCAACGCTTGCAAGATCGTATCTACGAGCTTCAAACAAACGGCTTGCCAAGAAGTTTCTTGCACCTTCTGGGTTAGCTTTTTCACCTGGACGTAATTTATCATATAATTGTTCTAAGGCGTCATCGCTACCGAAAGCATCATCCTTATCAAATGTATGGTCTAAGAAAGGATTATTACAATCAGGATCATATAAATCACAAATATCTTCATTTGTATTAAGTCCAATTGCTCTTAAGAATGTAGTAAGAGGAATCTTCTTTGAACGGTCAAGTTTAGCATACCAAATGTCTTTGCTTCCCATTTCATATTCGATCCACGCACCACGAGTTGGCATTACTAGACCATAGAATCTAACTTGTCCTGTTGCTTTATCTACTTCCTTAGAATAGAAAGCACCTGCAGAACGAACAATTTGAGTTACGATTACACGTTCAGCACCATTTATAACAAAAGTACCCCATGGAGTCATCATCGGGAAATCACCTAAGAATATCTTTTGTTCTTTTATTTCACCAGTTTCTTTTGAAACTAGCTTAACGTCAACTTTTAAAGGACGAGAGTAGCTAGTCACATTTCTCTTGGCTTCAGGAATAGTATATTTGTGTTCTTCGAATTCGAAGTCGCCAAAATATAATTCCAATTTTTCAGCGTGGTCTTTGATAGGAGATAATTCTTGGAACAATTCCTTTAAGCCTTCTGTTATAAACCAAGCGAATGACTTAGTTTGCACTTCAATTAAATCAGGAAGTTCAACATTAGTTTGAACTCTTGAATAATTTCTACGTACACGATTTTTACCATAAACAACATTTTTGTAGCTCAAAACTTCCACCTCACAGTAATTTTTTCGACAAAAAAGCCACTATTCGTGCAAAAAGCACGATATAATGCATTATGTTATTATACATTTATTTTGTCAATATGTCAATGATTATTTTTTTTATTTTTTTACCCTATTTTTACAAAAAAATGAGAGTAACTGAAACTGGTAGGGGTTTCCTATCACCTTCATGAATTACTCTCAATTGAATTCATATTATTTAATTATTTCTTTCGCTTTTCAAAATGAAGTAGCCTTTATCTTTAGCGATTACATCACAATTACCAAACACTTCTTGCATCTTCTCTTTTAAAGAAGGCGCTCCTTGTTTTTTCTGAATAACTAAAACAATTATTCCACCTTTATTTAGATGATTATATCCATCTACTACAACACCAAATACAACTTCTTTTCCAGCTCTAATTGGCGGATTGGAAATAATCATGTCAAACTTATCACTTACTTCACTATATAAATCACTTAAAAAACAATCAGCATTTTTAAGATCATTTAATTTAATGTTTTCTTTAACAAGTTCGATACATTTAGGATTGACATCAATCATTGTCACTTTCTTATCATTATATTTCTTAGAAAGTGAAACACCAATTATTCCATATCCACAGCCGACATCTAAAATTGTTTTAACATCAGTTAGATACTTATCATCTAAAGAACTTAATAAGACATTAGTTCCAAAGTCCACGCGCTCTTTACTAAAAACGCCATTATCAGAGTTTAGTTTAACTAATTCTTCCTTAAAAGTGTAAGTAACTAATTTCTTATTTGATTTTAATTTTGGATCATATTGATAATAATGACTCATAATCCACCTTTTTTCATATTCCGCTTCATTTTAAAAAGCGAAAGAAAGTCCTGATTTAACAGGACTTAATTAATTAGCAACTATTTTAATTCTACAGTTGCGCCAGCTTCTTCTAACTTAGCCTTAATTGCGTTAGCTTCGTCAACAGCGATACCTTCTTTAACAGCCTTAGGTGCACCATCAACTAATGCCTTAGCTTCAACTAATGATAAACCAGTTAATTCCTTAACAACTTTGATAACAGCAACTTTGTTTGCGCCGAAAGATGCTAAGATAACATTAACAGTGCTTGGTCCTTCGTCAGCAGCTTCTGCTTGAGCAGGTCCAGCAGCAACCATAGCGGCTGCAGTAACACCAAATTCTTCTTCTATTGCCTTAACTAATTCATTTAATTCTAATACAGACATTTCTTTTAAATCACTAATAAATTGTTGAACATCAATTTTAGCCATAATAATTCTTTTTCCTCCTAAAAATTAATTTTCTTGTTTTTCACCTACAGCTTTAATAGCGCAAGCAAAGTTGCGGATTGGAGCTTGTAGAACACTTAGTAACATAGCAATCATACCATTCTTGTCTGGTAGTGAAGCCAAAACTTTCAAATCTTTCGCATTAACATATTTGCCTTCAACAACACCTGCTTTAATTTTTAAAACATCGTTTTCTTTGGCAAAATTAAACATAATCTTAGATGCATTTGTAGCATCCTTTGAGAAAGCAACAGCACTAGGTCCAACTAGGAATTCATCTAGTCCCTCGTAACCAGCTTCTTTAGCAGCACGGCGAAGAATATTGTTCTTAACAACTTTCATTTCGCAACCTTCGTTGTGAAGGCGAGTTCTTAAGTCACTTACTTCAGCTACTGTTAAGCCTAGGTAATCAACAAAAACGATTGATTTAGATTCTTGGAACTTATTTAAAATTTCTTGAGTCTTCTCAACTTTTGCATTAATTGTTGCTTCTTTCATTTTTTCACCTCCTAGAAAAAATAAACAAACCTCTTTAGGTCGAAGACGAAAAGAGGCTAATCTTTTGGTTAAAACCCTCGGTAGGAAATTAAGCACTAGGCACCTACTGTCTTCGGCGATTAATCATATATACTATTTTATTGAATTGATTTTTATTTTACTTTTATTTCTTTACTTATAAGATCTTTTTAATTAATTAAGCAATAGTCTCTGGAGCGATCTTGATACCAGGGCCCATTGTAGTAGTAATAGCTATATTCTTAACATAGACACCTTTTACAGTTGCAGGTTTAAGCTTTAATAATAGGCTGTAAACAGTCTTAACGTTTTCGATAAGCTTTTCATTTTCAAAGCTTACTTTACCAACGATAACTTGAATATTACCAGTCTTGTCAACACGGTATTCAACCTTACCAGCTTTAATTTCTTTAACTGCTTTTTCAATGTCAGTTGTTACAGTACCAGTCTTAGCATTTGGCATTAAACCTTTAGGTCCTAAAATCTTACCTAATTTACCTAATTCACCCATCATATCAGGTGTAGCAACGATAACTTCAAATTCAAACCATCCGCCTTTAATCTTTTCGATGTAATCAACATCTCCAACATAGTCAGCGCCAGCTGCTGTAGCTTCCTTTTGCTTATCAGGAATCTTAGATAATACTAATACAGAACGAGATTTACCAGATCCATAAGGTAGTACGATTGCTCCACGTAGATTTTGTTCAGCTTTACGTGAATCTAGATTCATTCTGAAACTAACTTCTACTGTAGCATCAAATTTAGTAATACTAGTTTTTTTAGCTAATTCTACTGCTTCTTCAAGACTGTAACGGTTTGCTCTTTCAACAAGCTTTGCAGCCTCTGAATATTTGCGACTTCTTTTAGCCATTTTTTACCTCCTTAAATGTGGTCAAACGGAAATTCCTCCCACAAGTTTAAGTTGTTATTTACAACTTCTTGGGATAAATCTTCGTTGTTAGATTTACTTTTCAACAACAATTCCCATATTTCTTGCAGTTCCTTCAATAATCTTCATACCTGCTTCAACATCGTAAGCAGTAAGGTCAGCTAACTTAGTTTGAGCGATTTCTCTAACTTTTTCTTTAGAGATTGTAGCTACTTTAACTTTGTTAGGAGTTGAAGAACCACTTTCAATTCCAGCTGCTTTCTTTAATAAATCAGAAGCTGGTGGAGTCTTTGTTATGAAAGAAAATGAACGATCTTCATAAACTGTAACGATTACAGGGATTTTGTAACCAACCATGTCCTTTGTCTTTTCATTGAATTGTAGACAAAATTGTTGAGTGTTAATACCAGTTGGAGAAAGTACAGGTCCTACTGGTGGAGCTGGTGTAGCTTTTCCTGCATTAAGTTGCAATTTAATGACTTTCGAAACTTTTTTCTGTGCCACGAGACACACCTCCTTTTTGTCCGTAGTGTGGTCAACGAGTTAGTAACTTTATGCTTCTAACTCTTCCACTTTTTTAAAAGAAATAAAATAGTAATGCGATTAACACGCACCTCGTTATTATACAACATTTCTTACTTAAAGTCAAACATTTTATTAATCTTTTTCTTGTGCTCTCTTCTTCTGATTTTTTCTTCGTCAACCTTCTTCACTTTTACCTTATTTAATGAAGATTCTTTGACTTTCATGAAGCTTAAACCACAGTATCTAATGTTTGATAAGTTTAAAATGACAGTATCATTACTTTGCGCACCATAACCTAAGGCAATCGCTTCTTTAGAGTTTACGATACCTAAAGTCACCATACGTTTTTTAAAGTTTCTGGTAAGAATCATAACTAAACGATTATTTTCAATAGTTAACTTCATCTTATCAAAAATATAAGGATTATCATAATTAGGATTACTTAATTTATAAGTTCCTAATGCCTTCTTCCAGTTTGATGATATCTCGGCACTTCTTGTTGGGTAACCAATTACCTCAACTTCAAATCTACCATCACTTCGATTTGTGATAATTGATAGAAGT
>LVBR01000178.1 GCA_001604495.1 Acholeplasmatales bacterium Tener_01
GAATGATTTCGGATTAGTAATCTTAGATCTTAAATTAGCAAATGTATAAACTGAAGTACCACGACAGTTTTCAAGTTTATTAGCATACATTATTTGGTTGTAACCTTCAAGGTTAGATGTATACCAACTGCTTCCACCAGTATTTGTACTTAAATATAGTCCTAAAGCTGAATAGAAATTGACATTTTTATATTTAACAACCTTATCCCACCAATCACAAAGATCAGGATATCCAGCACTTCCGTGCTCGATTGCCCAATATGTTTGAGGAAGGATGTAGTCAATCCACTCTTCATTAATCCACTTTAATGTGTCAGCGTATAAGTTGCCACCATAGTGTGAATATGATGAAGTTGTACTACTACCATTAGTTATCGCATTACCTTTATCATCGTATGTTACAATACCACTTCCGCTTTTCCAAATACCACTTGGAGCAATTCCAAGTTGAACTCTTCTGCCAGTTCTTTGGTTAAAAGCGCGCATTTCATCGCTTAAGGCGTGAATAAACATACTAACTTGGTCTCTACGCCAATCGGCAGTAGATTGTCCAGGAGGTTTATATTTTGCTTGTGTTGCGCTATCGTCAGCACTAACATAGAAATAATCATCAAAGTTGATAGCATCTACATCATAGTTTTCAATTAGTTCCATACAAACTCTAACCAAGAAATCTCTAACTTCAGGAATTCCTGGGTTTAGAATAACTGTTGAGTCCCCCGCAAGCAAGTTATCTGGGTTACTAGCAGCATTGTTACTTTGGAATCTTTTAGCAACTTCATTTAGGTTATTGTTCGCAGTAGAAACGCGGTAAGGGTTTAGCCAAGCATGAAATTCAATTCCACGTCTATGGCACTCTTCAATTACCCAAGGAAGGGCATCCCAAGTAGGATTAGTGCTATAGTAGCGACTCCACTTACAATACTTTGATTGATAGAAAGCATCATTATAAACTCTAACATGGAAAATAACGGCATTCATGTTATAGTATTCACAAACATCAAGCATATCCATGATTTCACGTTTGTATTGATCTTCATTACCAAATCCCGCAATATCGTTAGTGAAAGCACTAACCCAAACAGCACGAAATGCTGCTTCGGGGCGAATGTATTCTTTAGGAATTGTAACTGTGATGTTAGTTCCAATGTATGTTACATCACCACTACCATCAGCTTTTTTAATTGGTTCTTCTGTTGAGTCACTACTTACTAGGGTAGTAGTAAATAAAAGTGGCATAAGTAACAACATAACAAATAATATTTTTCTTAAATATTTCATATATTTCTCCTAATTATCAAATATTATAAATATTTGGTAACAATTGAATATTCGTATCCTTTTCTTAAAAGCGATGCGATAATTTTTTCTTTTCTTTTGTATTCGTCTAAATCGCGATACTTATACTGCAATTTCTCAATTTCTTTTTCTAAATGATCTAATGAATTATCACAAAACTCTAAGTTATTAATTACATAACTAATAACATCACTACTAAAACCATCGCGCATCATCTTTTCATAGATATGCGCTTTTTGTACTTTGACTGGTTTATCGGTGTTTTTAGTAACTAATTTACTAGCTAGAATCTCCACAACTTCCCTTTCTAAAACCTCATCATACTTTAATAAAGTCTTATTAATAGTATCTTGTGCAATTCTTTTTTCTTGAAGTTTTTTCTCTAGAAACTTAGGACCTTTCTTTTGAAGCGTTGCATATTCTAGTAAATAATTAGCTAAAGCCTCATCATTAATATAACCAAAATCTTTAATCTTTTTTATGATTTTAGTAATCTCAGTGCTTTCAGCTCCCTTTTCTTTTAAATATGAATAGATTTCATATTCAGAACGTTGTTGGTATGAGATATAGTTTAGTGCTTTATTGAATAATTCATCAGTACCATTTTCTTTAATGATCTTTTTGAATTCTTTTTCAGTAAAAGTTTTACCTTTTAGTACTAGATAATTTACAATAATATCTTCAGTGAATTTATATTCACCATCACTAGTTTTAACAATAAATTTCTTCTTATCTTTTTCAACTTTTAGGATTTCAATCATTTTCTCCATAACTGAAACCCTCACCTCTTACTTCGTTGGCTCTTGTTGAATAATAGAATGCATGCGGATCAACTTTCTCAATTAATGCTCTTAGTTTCATATATTCTCTTGAACTCATTACACAAAGAAGCATCTTTCTCTCATCTTGAGTGAATTCCCCAACAACCTTTATTGAAGTAACGCCACGTTCGAAATCATTAATGATTGCATCGCGGATTTCTTCGCTCTTTTCACTGATAATGTAGACAGCACGCTTGTTAAAGCCACTGAATAACATCATATCCATTAGTACGCCACTTACTACCATAAAGATTATTTCATAGAATAAATCGTTAGCAGTTTGTCTAAGCAAGAAGAAACCAAGTAAGATAACTGATCCATCGATTACATACAATGAAATAGAATATGGAATATGGAAATACTTATAAAGGATATTTTGAGGAGTCTCAGTTCCTCCAGTAGATGAACCTTCTTTTAATACTAGACCTAACCCATAACCCATTATCAGTGCTGAAAAGATGATAACAAGCATATAGTCAGCTGTTCCACCATTTTCAATTGTTAATAGGCTAAATCCCGTTTTATTTAATGCATTATAAATTAACTCAAACACCTTCATAAATACTGGGTACATGATTGATGCATAAGCATTCTTTATAAAGAACTCTTTTCCAAGGAAAATAAAACCAACAATTAATAACGCAATGTTCATAATCAGGGCTGAAAGGGATGCATCCCATCCAAATAGTTCCTTGAAAATGACACTTAATCCACTTACTCCACCTAAAAC
>LVBR01000179.1 GCA_001604495.1 Acholeplasmatales bacterium Tener_01
GGTTATTTATTATTATGGGTGTATGCCTAATCGCATTGTTATTTGTATTATTCAATTACATCAAGATTAGACATATGAAAGAAGGAACTGATCGAATGATTAAGATGAGTGCAATCATTCGTGAAGGTGCTAATGTATTCATTAAAAAAGAATTTACAACTATTGCAATAGTTGTGGCTGTACTTGCTGTATTATTCTCTTTATTTATTGAGAAATATAGTGGTCTTACTTACATTTTAGGTGCTTGCATGAGTAGTATCGTTTGTATACTTGGTATGAAGAGTGCAACATACGCTAACGTAAGAACTGCTAATAAGGCACGTGAAACTTTATCAATTGGTGAAACTGTTAAAGTTGCTCTAAAGGGTGGATCAATTAGTGGTTTATCAGTTCAAGCATTAGGACTACTAGGTATTATTTTAATTGTATTAATCAGTGGTGTTGGCCCTCAAAAAGTTTCTACATTAACTGGTAGTGGCCTTGAATCAATTAAGGCTTATGAAGGCAATGGTATTTTTAATATCGTAGCTCTACTAACTAACTCATCAGTAATGAGAATTACAACTTATTCATTAGGATGCTCAACTGTTGCAATGTTCAACAGAGTTGCTGGTGGTAACTACACTAAAGCAGCTGATATAAGTGCTGACATCTTAGGTAAGATTCGTAACGATTTACCAGAAGATGATAGTCGTGTTCCAAACGTAATCGCTGACTTTATCGGTGACAACGTTAATGATATCGCAGGTAACTGCTCTGACTTACTTGAAAGTTTCGTAGCTACAATTGCAGCTTCAATCGTTATTGCTATTGGTTTATTAGATAAATTTAATATAAGTGCTGAATTATTTAAAGCAAGTTATATCTTCCCACTTGTTATGGCTGGTGGAGGATTACTAGGATGCGTTCTAGGATTATTTATCGTTTCTGTTCGTAAGATGGGTAACAACCCTTCTAAAGAACTTAACCTTGCTACATACATTTCTGCTGGTTTAACAGTGTTAATTTGTGGAGCACTTTGTTACTTTGCATTTGGTCGTGGTGAATATGATCTAGCTGGACTTGGATGGAAGGTTAGCTGGGCTTCTCCTTGGATTTGTGCAATTTTAGGTATTGGTAGCGGTGTTGCTATCGGTGCTATTACTGAATACTACACTTCAAGTGACTACAAACCTACCAAAACTATTGCTGAATATGCATTAGAAGGTGAAGCATTTGTTGTTACTAAAGGTGATGCTGTTGGTAGTAGAAGTGTTATGCTTCCTGTATTAATTATCGGTGTTAGCCTAGTTGTATCAGGCTTACTTTGCGGTACATACGGAATTGCTATTGCTTCTTTAGGTATGTTATCATTTGTTGCTACAACAGTTTCAATTGATGCCTTCGGTCCAATCGCTGACAATGCTGGTGGCTTAGCTGAAAGCTGTCACTTAGACCCTGAAGTTCGTGAAATCACTGACAAACTTGACTCAGTTGGTAATACTACTGCTGCAATCGGTAAAGGATTCGCAATTGGTTCTGCAGCATTCGCTACAGTTTCCCTAATTTGTGCATACGTTGGACATTTCACATTTGTTCCAAAGATCGATGACTTCATCCTAATAGCTGGATGTATCATTGGTGGTGCTTTAATTGAATTCTTCTGCGCAGTTTTAACAGACAATACAATCAAATCAGCAAAAGAACTTGCTGACGTTGGTGATAGACAATTATCTGACCCTAAAGTATTAAGCGGCGAAAAAGATCCTGACTATAATGAATTAGTTCACTTAGCTACAAAAGCTGCTTTAAGAAGAATGTTACTTCCTTCAGTTATCGCTTTAATCGTTCCATTTGTTGGTGGAGCATTATTAGGACCTGAATTCGTTGTTGGTGTATTACTTGGTTCAACTGTTGTTGCTATTCCTAGAGCAATCTTTATGGGTAACTCTGGTGGTGCTTTCGACAATGCTAAGAAGTACATTGAAAGCGGTCAACTTGAAGGTCACGGAAAAGGTAGCGCTGCTCATAAAGCTGCCGTAACTGGTGACACAATTGGTGATACACGTAAAGACGTAGTTGGTGTTGCCCTTGATATTTTCATCAAGATGATGTCAACTGTAGCTACAACTCTATTTGTTGTAATAAGCGCATTATATACATTAATTAGTAGCTTATTCTAATAATTAAAAACTAAAATCACTTCATTTTTGAGGTGATTTTTTTTATTCTATTGTGTTGCTTTTTTTAGATGTTTTTAGTATAATAAGTATATGTGAAGTGTATTGATTTATTTGCTTTTTTTAATACACAATTTATTGAATTTTTTTATTGAAGTGGTGTTATTATGTCTATTAAAGAACAATGTGATTTAGTGAGAGAATCACTAAAAAATTATCCTGATGTTAAAGTCGTTGTAGCGACAAAATATATGACTGTTGAACAAACAGAAGAACTCGTTAAAAATGGATTTTATGAATTTGGTGAAAATAGAACAGATATGTTCTTAGAGAAATATGAACATTTCAAGAACAATGACAAAATCAAATGGCATTTCTTTGGAGTAGTTCAAAGCAGAAAGATTCGTGATATTGTTGGTAAGATTACTTGCCTACATTCACTTGACCGCCTTTCTTTAGCAATTGAATTAAACAAAAAGCTTACTAAGCCACTTGATTGCTTTGTTCAAGTTAATATTAGTGAAGAACCTAACAAACAAGGTATCCCAGCAAACAAAGTAAAAGCCTTTATTAAACAACTTGAGGCTTATCCAAATATCCGTGTTGTTGGACTTATGTGTATTGCAAAACTTACATTTGATGAGACAGTTTTAAAGAAATCTTTCTCTAAGATGCAAGATTTGAAAGAAGAAATTGAGGAGATGAACCTAGATTATGCCCCTTGTCATGAACTTTCAATGGGTATGAGCAATGATTACAAACTTGCCCTTAAATATGGTGCCACAACTCTTCGCTTAGGAAGAATATTTTTAGAAGGAGCAAAATAAATGTTTGGTAGAAGACGAGCAAAAACTATTCAATTTGACCAAAAAGAACAAAAAAAAGGCGCAGCTTTGACAGCATTTGATCGTATTCAACATGTTGCTGTGACATCAAGTAGTCAAGAGCAATTACTTGGAATATGTGATACAATTATGTCAGGACGTGCTGTTTTAGCAAGCTTTGACAAAGTTAGTACAAATGAAGCTAATTACATGCTTTCATTTATTAGCGGCGTTGTTTATGCTTTAGGTGGCGAAAACTTCAAGATGGATAACAAACTATTCTTGTTTGGAAGAAAAGAAGCATTTGATGATGGTTCACTTTATCAATATGTAGAGGAAAATAAAGCATGATATTAAGTAGAATTCTTTTAGGTATTTATTATCTATTAAGAATTTATCTGGGTGTTATGTTTGTTGGTATAATATTGTCATGGATTCCTGGAAGTATGAAATATTCCTTTTTTAGATTCATTAGAAAGTGTAGTGATCTATATTTAGGGACATTTCGAGGAAAATTAGTTATTGGAATCTTTGACATTTCTTCATTACTTGGTATACTATTGTATGAAGGAATACTAGATTTATTTATTTTAGCTTTTTTTAGATAAATGGAGGAATAAAATTATGGCTATTAATATTAATTTTTTCAGAAATAATGATGCAGGTAAATTAGATTACGAACAATTACTTGCTTTCTTTGA
>LVBR01000180.1 GCA_001604495.1 Acholeplasmatales bacterium Tener_01
TTAGTAATGGAAATTTGAAAATGAATATTTGAATTAACTAAACAAGCACCAACAGGATTTTTATATTCCTTTTGTGTTGGTAAAAATAATATTTTATTCATAATTTGTAGGTTTAATATCCCAAATCATATCAGCATATTCTTTTATTGCTCTATCAGCGGCAAAAATACCAGCATGAGCAATGTTTATTAGTGACATTTGATTCCAACGATGACGGTCTTTGTACATTCTATCCATCTCATAATGACCTCTCATGTAGTCGCCAAAGTCAGCAAGACACATATAAGGGTCACTCATAGGATAATTATTAAGTAGATATTGCTTAATATGGTAGAATGATTGACCGTTGAAGCCTTCATCAAGTCTATCAATTACTCTACGAAGTAATGGATTTTGTTCATAGAATTGATATGAACTATATCCTCTCTTCCACAAATCTTCTACTTCATTTGATTTCATACCAAAGATAATGGCATTTTCACTACCAACGGCGTCTCTAATTTCAACATTAGCACCATCTAATGTACCAAATGTGATAGCACCATTGATCATAAACTTCATGTTACCAGTTCCGCTTGCTTCTTTTCCAGCAAGTGATATTTGTTCACTAACTTCACTTGCAGGAATTAAGGCTTCAGCTGCAGTAACATTGTAGTCTTCAACGAACACAACATTCAATTTTTCTTTCATCTTAGGACGTTTATTAATTTCGCTTTGAATTGAACAAATTAATTTAATAATGTCTTTTGCGATGTAGTAAGTTGGAGCAGCTTTGGCACCAAAAATGAATGTTTGTGGAGTAATATCAATATCTGGATTATCTTCAAGTTGAATGAAGATAGCAATTATCTTTAAAACGTTAAGAAGTTGACGTTTGTATTCGTGAAGTCTCTTAACTTGAACATCAAATCTTGTGTTAGGGTTAACAGTAACGCCACTCTTCTTATATAAATACTTAGCAAATTCACATTTGTTTTTGTATTTGATTTCTTCTAATCTCTTAAGCACTTTCTCATCATCAATAAACTTTAATAAATCTAATAGTTTAGATGCATCTTTTTTGTAATCAGGTCCAATTAATTCATCTAATAACTTAGTTAATTCTGGATTAGATTGACATAGCCATCTACGATGAGCAATACCATTAGTAACATTTACAAACTTATCAGGAGTAAGCTTATAGAATTGGTTGAATACACTTTGTTTAATGATTTCACTGTGAAGTGCACTTACACCATTAACTTTGTGTGAAGCAATAACTGCTAAATTAGCCATTCTTACTTGGCCATCACCAAAGATTGATAAGCTTCTAATTTCTTCATCGCTAACGCCTTGGCACTTACATTCTTCAATAAATCTTTGATTGATTTGTTTGATAATGATGTAAATACGTGGCAAAATCTTAGAAATCAGTTCTTCATTCCACTTTTCTAAAGCTTCTGCTAAGATTGTATGGTTAGTGTAGGCAACAGTCTTTTTAACCATATCCCAAGCTTCATCAAAACTGATACGATAATCATCCATTAGAATTCGCATTAACTCAGGAATTACAAGTGTTGGATGAGTATCATTGATATGGATTGCGGCAAACTTAGGAAGATTCTTAATGTCGCCGAAATATTTAATATGATCTTTAATAATATTTTGTACTGAAGCACTAACTAAGAAATATTGTTGCTTAATACGAAGAGCTTTTCCTTCGTAATGATCATCAGAAGGATATAAAATCTTACTGATCATATCAGCATCATTGATTTCTTTCATAGCTTTAAGGTAATCACCTTGGTTAAATGAATTAACATCGAAATTACGAATGTTTCTACTTCTCCAAAGTCTTAATACGCTTATTGCTTCATTGTTAGCACCACTAATCATCATATCATATGGTACTGCTTCTACTTCTTGATAGTCATGGTAATCGTATTGAACCTTACCATTTACAGTCTTTTCTTCAAGCCAACCGCCAAATTTGACAGTTTCAATTTTGTCAGTACGCATTGCAAGCCAAACTTCACCACCTGGTAGCCATACATCAGGTAATTCTGTTTGATAGCCATCAACTATTTTTTGTCTAAATAGTCCATATTCATATCTTAAAGAGAAACCTGTTGCAGGGTATCCTTGGGATGCTAAGGCATCAAGGTAACATGCACCAAGTCGTCCTAAACCACCATTTCCAAGTCCAGCATCTGGTTCTTGGTCGTATAAATCTTCAAGTTTTACACCATAGTCGTCTAAGACATCTCTCATTATATCTGTTAAGCCTAAGTTGTAAAGATTGTTTTTAAGGCTTCTACCCATCAAAAATTCCATTGATAGATAGTATACTCTCTTTAACTTATCTTCTCTAGCTTTGGCGTTATAAATTCTTCTTTTTCTTCTTAAAATATCATTTACAGTTGTAGCGCAAGCTTTATATAACTCATTTGCGCTAGCTTCACTTCCTTGCACACCAAAAATCTTTGATAAATTATCTTCTAATTGATTTTTGATTTGCGCTTTATTAAATTTGTCCATAAAAATCACCTTCTATTTAGTAAGTAACTTCATATATGCTTCAATATAATATTTTGCAGAAACATTCCAACTGAAATCAGTTTCCATTACTTTCTTAATAATCTTATTTCTTTCATCAACGTTTTTATAATAATAAACAGCTTCTTTAATCTTATTAAGCATATCATAGCTATTGTATTCGCGGAAAACAAAGCCATTTCCTTCACCATTTTGCCAATCTTTGATAGAGTCAAATAGTCCACCTGTTGCTCTAACGATTGGAATAGCGCCATAACGACTAGCAATCATTTGACTTAAGCCACATGGTTCAAACCTAGATGGCATTAAGAATAAATCACTTGCAGCATAGATCTTTCTTGATAATTGATTATTGTAATCGATGATAATTCTTGTATTATCTTGATGATAATAAGCAAATTCTTTCAATTTCTCTTGATAATAATTATCACCCATACCAAGTAAAACAAATTGAACATCTTCTTTAGCAATATCACCAAAGCGTTCAAGTACTAAATCGATACCTTTGTGTGATACAAGCCTTGCGATAAATGAAATCATGCATTTATCAGGATTAACTTCAAGTCCAAGTTCTTTTTGTAATTCCAATTTGTTTTTAACTTTACCAGAAAAGTC
>LVBR01000181.1 GCA_001604495.1 Acholeplasmatales bacterium Tener_01
CAAAATCTAATATCTTTGAACGTTTTTGGTTTAATACCAAATCATTTATTTACTCATTCTTTGATACAAGATATAAAGTATCTGCGAATGCTAACGATGACGTTTTAGAAGTGTGGATTGCCCAATCAACACTTTACTTAGATATATTACAAAATATGGTTGATGATGAATATACTGCTAAAACTGGTCAAAAAGTTAAAATCAGTATTCTTCCTTCAACTCAGAAGATTGTTTTGAATAATGCCACAAAGACTAACCCAGACTTAGTACTTTCAATCGATAGCTGGGAACCATATAGTTATGCTCTTCGTGGTATCTTACAAGATTTAAGCACATTCGATGATTTTAATGAAGTGACAAGTAACATCTACGCTAACTGCTTTACTCCAGTTATTTGTAAAGATGGTGTATATGCTATTCCGGAAACTCAAGGTATGTTTATGATGTTCTATCGTAAGGATATCTTAGAATACCTAGATTTAGATGTTCCATCTACTTGGGAAGATGTATTAAAGATGCTTCCTATACTTCAAAGTTATCAAATGAATTTCTATCATCCTTTAGGAAGTGATTCAACATATAAGAACTTTAGCGCAACAACGCAGTTTATTTACTTATTTGGTGGTGAAGTATTCACTGAAACTGGTGTCACAACAACAGTTGATACTGAAGAAGTAATTAACGCTATTACTTATATGACTGATTTATTCAATGTTTACAATTTGCCACTTCAAGTTTCTAATTTCTTTGAACACTTTAGAAGTGGAACACTTCCAATTGGTGTTGGAACAATAGACATGTACTTACAACTTAAATATGCATCACCAGAATTAACTGGTCAATGGGGAATTTCTCCAATTCCAGGATTTGATACTGACGGTGATGGTGAAGTTGAAAGATGGACTACTGCTTATGGTAAATGTTCAATCATGTTTAAGAATTCTAACATGAAAGAAGAAGCTTGGGACTTTTTGAAATGGTGGCATTCAACTGATACTCAAGTTGAATACTTACAAAATATTCAAATGCGTTTAGGTGAAAAATACTTAGTAATTCCAGCAAACGTTGAAGCATTAAAACGTAGCCCATGGGACCGTGAAATCAAAGAACAAGTTGCGATTGCGGCTAAGTGGTCTAGAATTCCTGCGGTTTTACCAGGAAGTTATGTTGTTGAGAGGGAATTATCTAATATTTGGAATAAAGTTGTAATTGATCGAATGGATGTAAGAGTTGCGGTCAGCGAATCAGTTGATAAGATGAACCGTGAACTTTATCGTAAATACCGTGAATTTGGTTTTGTTGAAGAAGGAACAACAAATTCTAACTACATAGTACCAAATAACGCTAATATTTCTAGATGGGTAAGAGGTAGACAGGATGAATAAACAAGAAGTTATTCAAAGTGGAAAAAAGAGAAAAAGAAAATTTAATTCTGCGTACTTCTTTATTGGTCCTTATGCGATAATTTTCTTAATATTTGTAGTATTACTAATATTAATTTCCTTCCTATTATCGTTTACATACTATGATGGAGTTAATATGCCACGTTTCATTGGCTTATCTAACTACATTGCCTTATTTACTCAAGATTTAGACTTTATGCAATCAGCCCTACCTAATACAATTAAGTATGCCTTAATTGTTGGTCCGGTTGGTTATATGCTTGCTTTCTTCTTGGCATGGGTATTAGCTCAACTTCCAAGAAGATTCAGAAATGTTGCGGCAATCATCCTCTACTCCCCATCATTAACTGGTAGTGTTTTAATATCAGTTGTATGGAAGGCGATGTTTAGTGGTGATAGCCGTGGTTACATTAACTACTTGCTTTTAAACTGGGGAATTACTAACGAACCTTTACAGTTTCTTCAAGATAAGACAACAATCTTTATCATTATGATATTTGTTGGAATATGGAGTAGTATGGGTATCGGTTTCTTAGCGATGCTTTCAGGTATACTAAATACTAATAGAGATATTTATGAAGCAGCTTATGTTGATGGACTTAAAAATAGGTTCCAAGAAGTAATTTATATTACAATTCCTTCAATGAAACCTCAAATGATGTTCGGTGCCGTTATGGCAATTGTTGGAACATTCAATTCAGCAGGGTTAGCTAGTGCCCTAACAGGTGCGAGCCCGACCCCACAACTTGCTGGTTGGTTAATAAGTGACCACATGCAAGATTATGCATTTAGTAGGATGGAAATGGGATATGCCTCAAGCCTATCAGTAGTATTACTGATGATGGTTCTTGTATTCTATTTCGTAGCTAACCACTTCTTTAGATCGGATGATTAATATGCAAAGAGATCTAGAAAAAGAAGAGAAGAAACTCTTAAAAGTTAAGAAGAAGATGGCGGCTAAAGAAAGAAGAAGAAAGAGGCCTTCTTACTTTGGTGCGATGATTGATCCAAAGAGATTCCATCCAAGTCAGATTAAATTCTATTTAATCTTACTACCTGTTTTAGTTGTTACCGTTTTACCGATATTATTTACATTATCACATGCGTTTAAGCCGGTTGAAGAGCTTTATGCTTATCCACCTAGATTCTTCGCACGAAGAATTAGTTTTGATAACTATCGAGCTTTAATTCAAGCGACTTCACAAACTGATATTCCATTCGGTAGATATTTATTCAATAGTATTTTAGTTAGTATTGCAGTTATAGTACTTTCACTACTATTAAGTAGTTTGGCTGCCTTTGCGTTTACATATTTGAAATTCAAAGGAAAGAAGTTCCTGTATGCTGCAAACCAACTAGCGATTATGTTTATCGCCATTGCTGTTGCGGTTCCAAGGTTTATGATTATCACATATTTAGGTATTTCTAATACTTATCTTGCGCATATCATTCCTTTAATTGCGATGCCAGTAGGAATATTCTTACTAAAGCAGTTTATGGAACAAATTCCAAAGGAACTAAACGAAGCTGCAATCATCGATGGTGCTACAAAGTGGCAAGTTTATTGGCATGTAACCCTACCTATGGTTAAGCCAGCCTTAGCAACAGTTGCAATCCTTGCTTTCCAAATTGTATGGAATAACGTTGAAACTTCAACTTTGTATATTGTTGATGAAGCACTTAAGACCCTTCCATATTACTTTGGAACGTTGACACTCGCTACAAGCTCAATAGCTGCTCAAGGTATTCAAGC
>LVBR01000182.1 GCA_001604495.1 Acholeplasmatales bacterium Tener_01
GGATAATAAAGAAGGAGAGATTACGTTGTAATTCTCCCTTTTTTATTTTTATATTTTTATGTTATAATAAAAAAGCAAAGAGGTTTAGTATGAATTATTTTGAAGTTGTTAAATATGATGATAGTTTATATCAAATAAAAGACAAATTAGGGGTCTTATCAACCCTAATAATAGGGGAAAATAAAGCTATTTTATTTGATACCGGTTATGGTATTGGTGATTTAAAAAGTGAGGTAAGAAAAATAACAGATAAAGAACTAATTGTTATTTGTAGTCACGGACATATGGATCACACTGGTGGTAATTACCAATTTGATGAAGTCTATATTGATGAACTAGATTACAATTTATGCTTGTCTCATAACAATGCTAATAGGCGTCAAAAAAATATCAATAGTTTAAATAGAATTTGTCCAAACTTTATTAATGAAAATAACTTTGATGTTAATAAATATCTTAGTCTTGGCGCTGGTAACCTTAAAGTTTTAGATAAAGATTATTTTGATATCGGTGAAGATGTTAATGTTATTAGACTTGAAGGGCATACCCAAGGTTCAATAGGATTATATTTACCAAAGAGAAAACTACTTTTGGTAAGTGATGCTATTTGTCCATTTGTATGGCTATTTTTAAAGGAATCTTTGAGCCTTGTTAAATACATTAAAATGGTTGAAAGAACATTAAAACTTGATTTTGATAATTTTTTAGTTGGCCACGGTGCAAGACTTTTTCCAAAAAGTAAGATGTTTGACTTTTTAAATGTGGCTAAAAGTGTAGATTTGGAAGAGTCGGTTAAAGTTAGTTTTGAAAACTTTGATGATTTAAACCCACATTGCTTTACATTTGGCAAGATGTATGACCAAAATGACTGTGGAGTGGTATTTGATCCTAATAAAATAATTGATAATTATTATGATCAACATATGCATTCATCATTTAGTGCCGATAGCCAAGAAGATTTAGCTAATTACATTGAATGCGCAAGACGTGATAATGTTGACTTTATTTGTACATGTGAACATTTTGACTATTTAACTGTTGTTGATGGGACAACATGGATTGCTGATTATCCAAAACTAATTAAATATCATAAAGAGTTAAAAGAACAAAACCCTGATATTGATTTCTTGTTAGGAATTGAACTAGGATATAAACGTATTTGTTTTGATGAAATGGTTGAATTATCTAATAAATATCCATTTGATATTATCCAATTATCAATTCATGATAATAATAAATGGGATTATTATTTTAAAGATGCTTTTTTAGGCCATGAAGTTGAATCAATGGATGAATATTTTGACCTAATGTATGAAGCAATGGAACGTTTTAGTAACTTTGATGTTTTAAGTCACATTGATTTTGGATTTAAGACACTAAAAATGATTGATAAAAAGTGGGAAATTAATAGATGGGATAGTCAAATAAGAAAAATAATGACTAAACTAATCGAAATGGATAAAGCATTTGAAGTTAATACTAAAGTTCAAGAAGTGATATATGATATTGATCAAGACAATCATCATATTGAATACTTATTATCACTTTATAAAGAACTTGGTGGACACAAGGTCACTTTATCAAGTGATGCTCATAACATAAATAAATATCGTAGTTTATTTAGTAAGTATATGGGAATGTTAAAAGAGTTTGGTTTTAATGAATTATCATTTTACATAAAGAGAAAGGAATTTAAATACACTATTAAATAGGGAAGAGGAAAAAGACACAAAAATCAGTTGATGGTTTAATTGTTAAATTTATAAAGAAGGCAAAACCTCTTATTGAAAATATGTCTGAAAGAAGCACAAGTATTAGAAAATGGTTTAGATGATGTTGGTCAAAGCGAAAAAGCTTTACAAGAAAGTAGAGATCGTTACGACGAGTATAAGAAAAATAGTTATTAACAATTTAGCAGTTGAAAATTAATAACTCTTGTGTTAAAATAATTACATAAACGTTGATAAAGAAGTAGTAATAGTATTATTTATTTCAGAGAGTAACTGGTTGGTGTGAAGTTATATAAAGATATTATGAATTCGTCTTTGGAGTGATTCTAATAAAATACGCGTAGCTGCGTTAAAGGCAAATGAAGTGTAAGTTAAATGTAAATTTAACTTGAACTAAGGTGGAACCGCGGATATTAATTATTTCGTCCTTAAATTATTAAAGTAATATTAAATTGCTTAATGATTTAAGGGCTTTTTTTATGGAGGATAATATGCTAGAAAAACTAATGGAAATGAAAGAAAGTGCCAAAGAAAAGATTAGTGAAGCTAAAACCATTCAAGAATTGAATGAGACTAAATCACTTTATCTAGGAAAAAAGAGTCCACTTCAAGCATTATTTAGCCAAATGAAAGATTTGACTAATGAAGGTAAAAAAGAATTAGGTCAAAAAATCAATGAATTTAAGACAATGGTTGAAGAAGAAGTTAACAAGCGCCTAGAAAAAATTAAAGAAGAGGAAGTTGAAAGAAGACTTAAGATGGAGGCAATCGATGTCACACTTCCTGGTAAAGAGATTCCAGTTGGTGCTTTACATGTTTTAACTAAGACAATTGAGGAGATGGAAGATATCTTCTTAAGTATGGGATATAGTGTTGTTGAAGGACCTGAAGTTGAAGAGGATAAATTCAACTTTGAAATGATGAACCTTCCAAAGAACCATCCTGCACGTGATATGCAAGATTCATTCTACATTAACCCTAATATTTTACTTAGAACTCATACTTCTCCTGTTCAAGCACGTACAATGCTTAAAGCTAAAGGCGAACCAATTAAGGTTATTTGCCCAGGTAAGGTTTACAGACGTGATGATGATGATGCAACTCACTCTCATCAATTCATGCAACTTGAGGGATTAGTTGTTGATAAGGATATAAGTATGGCTGATTTAAAGGGAACATTAAGCCTACTTATGCAAAAAATGCTTGGTAAGAATACTAAGATTCGTTTCCGTCCATCATATTTCCCATTCACTGAACCTAGCGTTGAAGTTGACGTGACATGCTTCAAGTGCGGTGGAAAGGGCTGCCCACTTTGTAAAGGAAGTGGATGGATTGAAGTATTAGGTGGTGGAAAAGTTCATCCTAATGTACTTAAGATGGCTGGATATGATCCAAATGTATATACAGGCTTTGCATTTGGAATCGGAATTGAAAGAATTGCAATGCTTAAGCATGGAATCGATGACATCAGAAACTTCTATATTTCTGATCCGCGTTTCTTAAAGCAATTTTAGGAGGTTTTTATGAACGTTAAATTAGATTGGTTAAAAGAACTTGTCGATTTAGAAGGATTAAATCTTGATGAGATTGTCAATAAATTAAGCTTATACTCTACTGAAGTAGAAGGTGTAAGTAGAGTTGTCAGTGGAACAAATCTAGTAATTGGTCATGTTTTAGAGTGTGAAATGCATCCAGATAGTGATCATTTACATGTTTGTAAAGTTGATGTTGGGGAAGAAATATTACAAATTGTATGTGGTGCACCTAACATTAAAAAAGGTTTATATGTAATTGTGGCTAAGATTGATGCCGTTTTACCTGGTGATTTTAAGATTAAAAAGAGTAAAATCAGAGGCGTTGAATCTTGTGGAATGATTTGTTCATTAAAAGAAATCGGAATGGAATCTAAATTCATCCCTGCAATCTATGCTGATGGAATCTATTATTTTAATGGTGAAGTTAAACCTGGTAGCTCTGCCCTTGAGGCTTTAGGGTTAGCTGATCCAGTATTAGAACTTGGATTAACACCAAATAGAAGTGACCTATTTAGTATGCTAGGTGTTGCGTATGAAGCAGCAGCTTGCTTCAATCGTCCACTTAAACCTCTTAAATATGAAGAAATAAAGGGTGAATTTAAAGATAAAGTTGATGTAAAGATTGATACACCTCTTTGTAGGATGTATTATGCAAGATGCTTTAAAGATTTAGAGATTAAAGAATCTCCAAGATGGCTAAAAACACGCCTAATAAGCTTTGGAACTCGCCCAATTAATAATGTTGTTGATATAACAAATTACATTTTAGCATTATTTGGTCAACCTCTTCACTCATTTGATTCTGATAAATTAGGTAAAAAGATTGTAGTTAGAAATGCATCAGATGGTGAAAAGATTGTAACACTTGATAACATCGAAAGAACTCTAGATTCAAAAGATATCGTTATTACTGACGGTAAGGATCCGGTTGCTATTGCAGGTGTAATGGGTGGTCTTTCAACTGAAATCACTCCTGAAACAAAGAACATGACACTTGAAGTTGCTCAATTTGACCCAACAAGCATTCGTTTAACTAGCCAAAAGTTGAATTTAAGAAGCGAATCAAGCAATCGTTTTGAAAAAGGAATTGATTCTAATCGTTCTCTACTTGCCCTAGAATATGCAACATACCTACTAAAGACATTATGTAATGCTAAAGTTAGTAGTGAAATAGCATTCTCTGGTGAACTTGAGCCAAAAGAAAAAGAAATTAATGTAACTAGTGATTTCATTTCTAAAGCTTTAGGTATCAAATTAACTACAGATGAAATCAAAGAAGTATTAGAAAGACTTAATTTCAAAGTTGAAGTAAAAGCTGATAATATTAAAGTTTTGGTTCCAAGTAGAAGAATGGATGTCAATATCCCTGATGATTTAGTAGAAGAAGTTGGTAGAATCTATGGATATGAGAAATTACCACTTACTCTTCCAAAAGGATTAAAAGAAGGCGGACTTACAAATTATCAAAAGCGTAGAAAACTTCTAAAACATACATTAATCGATTTAGGTTTAAATGAAGTTATTACTTATTCACTAGTAAGTAGTGAAGAAAATGAAGAATTCAGTTTACTTGAAGATGAAAACAATAAGCCAATTAAATTGATGCATCCTATTAGTAGTGATCGAAGTGAAGTTCGTAAGAGTTTAATGCCAAGCATGATTGAACATGTAAACTACTTAAATAATCGTAAGATTAAAGATGTTAGAGCATTTGAAATAGGTAGAGTTTATTCAACAAATGGTACTGAATACTTAGAAGAAGAGACTCTATCAATTGCCCTAGCTAATAATTTCAGTAGCACTTTATGGAAAGGTAATGTTGAAAAGGTTGATTTTTATCTACTAAAAGGAATTGTTGAAACAGTATTTAAAGGATTAAATGTTGAACTACAATATAAACCACTAGATAAAGAATCAAAAGAACTACACCCAACAAGAACTGCTTTAGTTTATTTAGGTAATAAAATAATCGGTTATTTAGGTGCAATTCATCCAAAATATGCTCAAAGTCATGACTTAAAAGAATTGTATGTGGCTGAGATTAGACTTGGGGATATTTTAAATAAAGAAATTCCTAATGTTATTTACACTCCAATTAGTAAAGTTCCTAGTGTTGAAAGAGATATTGCCCTTGCAATGAAGAAAGATATCAATGCTAGTGATATAGTTGAAACAATAAAAAGTGTTGATCGTAAACTTTTAAGTGATGTTAAGATTTTTGACTTGTATGTTGGTGAGAATGTTAAAGAAGATGAAAAGAGCTTAGCAATTAAGTTAGTATTTACTTCATATGAAACATTAACTGATGAAGTAATCAACGGTAAAGTAAATAAGATTTTAAAAGAACTTGAAAAGAAGTATCAAGCTACATTAAGACAATAAAAATAAAAGAAGATTCGCGTTATGTGAATCTTCATTTTTTAATTATATAATTTATTGCGAATTAAAATAATAAATGTTAAAATATAAGTGTATATTATTCATATGGAGGTAATTTGTTTATATGAAGAAAAGAGCATTGCTAATAGCATTACTATTTGTTTTATGTGGTTTTATGATTAGCACTTTAAGTGTTAAACTAAAAGCCGCTACAATCAATACTGGTGATGTATTCCTTTTGATTTGTAATCCAGGTGAAGATGCATCAACTGAGATGCGCTTTAGTTTCCATACTAAAGTTGCTGGTGTTACTGTTCAAGTAGCTAAGAAGAGTGATGGAAATTTTGATAATGCTGTTAAACTTACACCTGAATGTATGTCTACAGCTGAAGCATACCCATTCCAAGGTACTAGCTGGGGAATGGTTTATCCTGAAGAATATGATTATAAAAACATGCAAGTATGTGAAGCAACTATTTATAATCTAGAGCCATCTACTGAATATATGTATAGAGTAGGTGCCACAAACTTTAGTGAAACTAGATATTTCAAGACTGCAGGTAGTGATGGAACTTGGACATTCATCGTTCAAGCCGACCCACAAACTTATGCTGTTAATGGATTAGTTGGTGGTATTAATGAGAATTTAGCTAGAGCAGTTGCGAATGCGAGAAAATTAGGTGGAGAACCTGAATTAATCGTTAGTGCTGGTGATGATGTAGATACTGGTGGAAATATCGGTTTCTGGAATGGTCTATATGGATTAACTGAAATCTATAAAACTATGCCATTTGCAAGTGTTGTTGGTAACCATGACTGCTTAGATGGATCTGGTGGAAAAGTTACAAGCGGAATGTATGTAACTGCATCAATGTGGAATGCTCCACGAAACGGACCTGAAGGGAACTTTATTGAAGACGTTTATTGGTTCAAGTGGAATAACGTATTATTCTGTATGATGAATAGTGAAGCTGGTGGAGCTAGTAAATTAACTCCTCAAACAGAGTGGTTTAAAGAAGTCGCTTCAACTGTTGATTATCAATACTTAATTGTAATGTATCACCAAGGACAATGGGGAACAACTTCTCCATCTCCAAACATTTGGTTTGAAACATTTGAAGAATATGGTATTGACTTATCATTTAGTGGTGATAACCATGACTATGGTCGTGGTCATAGTGATTATAAAGGTGATCCTGCTGACATAACTGTTGATCAATATGGACCAGCAAGAGGTCAAAAGAATTATCCTGGTCACTATGTAGTTGTTGATGATACAAGAAATGCTTCTAATGCCGAAGCTAATAAAGGTGGATACTGTATCGTTAAAGTAACACCTAGTTGCTTGTATTATTATGCATATGATCAATATGATACTATCCGTGACCAAGCCGTATTTACTGCTCAACGTCCTCTAACAAAAGATGAATCATTTGATAAAGCTAAATTTGAAGAATCTATACAATTAGAGGTTTTAGAAAAAGATGTGTCAAAAGTTAATTTCTCTTGGGGAGATGGATTTATTGGTAATGTTGGTTATTTAACTGTTCTAGATGAAAATGGAGCTGAAGTTAAAAAATATTTCCCTAATTCAACTAAAATTAATTCAATTGTTCTTTCTGGCTTTAAGGTTAATACAGAATACAATTATAAAGTAAAAGTTGAATATAAAGATGGTACATCAAATATCATTGATAGAAAATTTGAAACCAAAATCAATTATGGAACATATAAAAACCTAGAGTTAAAAGAGACATCAACAAATTATCGTTTGATGCTTAACCCTGATGATATTAAATCTAATTTATTATCAAAAGTTAATGTTTACATCGATGGAGAATTGAAGATGGATTGTGCACCAAATGCTAAATCTGTTGCTATTGATAAAGCATTAATTACTGATACAAGCAAGATTGAACTTAAAGGAGTTGTAAAAGCAGATAATAGTGAAGTATTACTTGGTACATATTCAAAGAATGCTCCAGTTGTTCCTAAACTAACAATTGACACTCAATCATTAACTATAACTGAAGGCGAATCAAAGAATATCAGTGCAACAGTTACTGAAAATGCTAAATTAGTATATTCTTCAAACGATGAGTCAGTTGCTAAAGTTGATCAAAATGGTAAAGTAACTGCTGTTAAAGCTGGAACTGCTAAGATTAAAGTTAAAGTTGATGGCTTTGATGTTGAAGGTGAAGTTAGTGTAACAGTTGAAGCTAAGCCAGTAACACCTACAACTCCTAAACTAACAGTTGAAACTAAGACTTTAGGATTAGGCGAAGGCGATACTGGAGAAATCAAGGCAACTGTCACTGAAAATGCTAAATTAGAATTCTCATCAAGTGATGAATCTGTTGCTAAAGTTGATCAAAATGGTAAAGTAACAGCTGTCAAAGCTGGAACTGCTCAAATTAAGATCAAAGTTAGTGGATATGATATTGAAGAAACAGTTACAGTTAAAGTTGAAAAGAAAGAACCAACTCCAACTGATCCAGAACCAACAGATCCAGAACCAACAGACCCTGAACCTATTTCACCAGAACCAGAACCTAAGAAAGGATGTGGAGCTGGTGCCGTTCAAATGGTTTGGACATTAGTTACTACTTTAGGATTAGTATTCATATTCAGGAGAAGAAAATTCTAGTGAATTTATAGAGCTATAGATTAATTCTATAGCTCTTTTATCATATGGTTTCAATATGGTTTCAATTGAAAATGACTCTTATATATGATAAAATAATAACAAAGAAGGTGTTAAGATGTTACTTTGCATTGATATTGGTAATACTAGTATTGTTTTAGGTTTGTATAATGACGATGATTTGATACAATCATTTAGATTACAAACCAATGTTTATCAAACATCTGATGAATATGCGATTAAAATATTATCAGTTTTAAACAATTTAAATTTCCAAAAAGAAAAAATAGATGGAATTATTATTTCAAGTGTTGTTCCTCAACTTGATCCAGTATTTAAATTATTATCAAACAAGTATTTTAATATAAATCCGAAGTTTGTTGGTCCGGGAATAAAGAGTGGAATAAATATTAGAATTGATAATCCTAAAGAACTTGGTGCCGATTTATTAGTTGGTGCTGTCGGTGCCACAAATAAATACTCTTCACCTGTCATTATTATTGATATGGGAACTGCTATAACAATGGTATATGTCAATAATAAGAACGAATTACTTGGTGGAATGATTTTACCAGGTATTAAGACAGCATATAATGCTTTGGTTCAAAAAGCATCACGTTTAGAAGAAGCCGCAATCTCAACTCCAAAGAATGTTGTTGAAAAAGACACTGTTTCTTGCTTACAAAGTGGAATGACACACGGATTTAGTTCATTGATTGATGGTGTTGTTCGCAAGATTAAGAAAGAATATGGTGATTGTAAGGTTGTATTAACTGGAGGAGAGGCACGTTTTATTATAAATAACTTGGAAGAAGAAGTTATTTACGATGAAAACTTATTGTTAGATGGACTTAAGATTTTGTATTATAAGAATAAATAGAGGTATTAATTATGTTTTTAGAATTCACTAATCAACAATGGGCATTGTTACTGCTTGCCATTTGTATTGTTCCAATTGCAGTATTATGTATTTTTGCTATCATTAAGACATTAAAAACAAGAAAAGCAAGGGCTAAAGAGCGTGAAGCAATAATTGAAGAAGAACCAATTGATGTTGACCAAAGAAAAATCTTTTATGAAGCTTATGGCGGTGAAGATAATGTATTAGAAATAACTCAAGAAATGAGTAGAATCACAGTCAAAGTTTTAGATACTGAAAAAGTAAACGGCGAAAGATTAAAAGAACTTGGAGCAACAGGTGTATTGATTGTTGGGGATTTGATTAAAGCCTCATACAGTGATAGAGCAAAATATGTATATAAATTAATGGAGAAGAATAATGGATAGAATAGATAGACTTGCCATTGATACCTTAAGAACATTATCAGTTGAAGAAATTCAAAGTGCTAATAGTGGACATCCTGGAATTGCTCTAGGTGCTGCTCCTATTTTATATACTTTATATGCTAAAGTATTAAAAGTTAATCCTAAAGATCCTGAATGGTTCAATCGTGACCGTTTTATAATGGGTGCTGGACACGGCTCAAGCCTTCTTTATGCTACACTTCATCTAGCAGGATTTGGTGTAACTATTGAAGATTTAAAGAGTTTTAGAAAATTAGATAGTAGAACACCAGGACATCCTGAAATTCACATCACTTGTGGTGTAGATGCTAGTAGTGGCCCACTTGGCCAAGGAATTCCTGAAGCAGTTGGTATGGCTATAGCTGAGGCACAACTTGCTGAAAAATATAATCGCGGTGGAATTAATCTAGTCGATCACTATACATATGTATTAGTTGGTGATGGTGACTTACAAGAAGGTGTAACTCAAGAAGCCTTATCTCTTGCTGGTCATTTAGGATTAAATAAATTAATTATTCTATATGATTCTAATGATATTCAATTAGATGGTAGAGTAGATGAATGCAATACTGAAAATGTTAAAGCTAAAATGGAAGCGATGAAATTTGATTATCAAGTTGTTCGCTACACTGAAAATATTGATGACATCGTTTTAGCAATCAATAATGCTAAAGCTAGTCAAAAACCTTCGTTTATTGAACTAAAGACAACAATTGGTAAGGGTAGTTCAGTTGAAGGAACAAATAAAGTTCATGGCTCTCCTTTAGGTGAAGCTGATGTTAATCACTTTAGAGAATTAATTGGTGGCGAAAAATTTGATGTAAGTAACGAAGTATATAATCGTTTCATCGAAAGAAGTGAAGCAAATCTCCATGCATATGAAATTGAAATGAACAATCGTTTCAATTATCAAATGCGTTTCTCTGGTCAATATGAGGAATATGAAGATCAAATCTTAAATGGCAAACAAATTGATATAAGATGCGATTTACCTCATTATGATTATTCATATACTAAAGCTACTCGTGTTAGTAGTGGAGAAATACTAACAAAACTAAGCGAAAATGATCCAAGAATAATCGGCGGAAGTGCTGACCTATTCTCTTCAACAAAAGCCAAAGGT
>LVBR01000183.1 GCA_001604495.1 Acholeplasmatales bacterium Tener_01
ATGATCCAAGAATAATCGGCGGAAGTGCTGACCTATTCTCTTCAACAAAAGCCAAAGGTGTCGATGGAGACTTTACTAAACTAAATAGATTAGGACGTAACATTCGTTTTGGTGTAAGAGAGCATGCAATGGCTAGTATTTGTAATGGTATTGCCCTTCATGGAGGATTTTTACCATTCTGTAGTGGATTCTTCGTATTTAGTGACTACTTAAAGCCAGCTATTAGATTATCAGCACTGATGAATTTACAAGTATTATATTTATTTAGTCATGACTCTATTGCGGTTGGTGAAGATGGACCTACACATCAACCAATTGAACAAATTACAATGCTTCGTAGTATTCCAAATGTCAATGTAATTCGTCCTGCTGATGCGGTTGAAGTTAAAGAAGCATACGAAGTATTCTTAAACTCACCAAATCGTCCAACTGTTTTGTTACTTACGCGTCAAGACGTCCCAACAATCCGTAGCGATAGCGGTGAAAACCTAACAAAATATGGTGGCTATGTAATAAGCAAAGAAAAAGATAATCTTGATTTAATCATTATGGCAAGTGGTAGTGAAGTTAGTCTTGCTCTAAATGTTAAAGAAGAACTAGAAAATGAAGGAATTAGTGCACGTGTTGTAAGTATGCCTTCACTAAATCTATTTGATGAGCAAAGTGACAAATACAAAGAAGAAGTATTGCCACGTGGTGTTAAACGTGTTGCTATCGAAGCCGATGATGCTACTCACTTCTATAAATATCTAGGATTAGATGATGAATTAATAAACATTGATACATTTGGTATCAGTGGTAAAGCAAATCTAGTTATGGATTATTTTGGATTTAATGTGGCTACTGTAAAGAATAAGATTTTAAAAAGTATAAAATAAGAGGCATAAGCCTCTTTTTTTATAAATGATACTTGATTTTCTCCAGTAACTACTGTATAATAGTAGTAAGTGGAGGAAATTTATGATTAAGACAATCAATATGCTCTATGAAGAGTTTAAGGATTATAAGAACTTTTATAACAAAATAGAGTTAGAAGAAAAAAAAGGCAATTTAATTAAAATAAAAAGAGGACTATATGAGACTAATATAAATAGAGAGCCGTTTGCCCTAGCAAATATAATTGTTTCACCTTCTTATATTTCTTTTGAAACAGCCTTAGCGTATTATAATTTGATTCCTGAAGCAGTTTGTATTGTTAAATCTGCCACATTTAAAAAAAATAAGAAAAAAGAAATAAGAAACAGGTTTTCTCTATATACTTATCAAGATATTAATCCTAACGCATATCCTTATGGAATTGATGTGATAGAGATTGATGGTGAAAATGTCAAGATTGCTTCAAAAGAAAAGGCACTTCTTGATACGATATCAATTATTTCCCCAAGAAATAATTTAAAAGAAATAGAAGATTTATTATTTGAAGACCTGAGAATCAATGAAAACATATTTGATACACTTGATATGAAGAGTTTAATGGAGATGTGTGATTTATACTGCTCTAAATCCCTAAAACTATTGAAGAAATATATAGGAGAAAGATATGATAAATAACTATATTAAAGAAAACCTAGATAAAAACAATGTGAGAAATCTTAATCAATTAGAGTCTGTATTAAGAGAAATATGCCAAAGAATTATACTTATAGGATTAAGTCAAACAACATTCTTTAATTATGCTGCATTCTATGGTGGAACATGTTTAAGAATTTTCCATTCTCTAAATAGATGGAGTGAGGATTTAGGTTTTCAAGTGACTAGTAGTGAGGCTGCTTCGAAGATTAATCTTGATGATTACGCTGTTTATTGTAAAAATGAATTAGAATCTTATGGCTTATTAACCACTATATCATCAAAAGAATCATATGATATTGGAGAAATAAGACGCAGATATTTTGATATTAGTATCTATGATCTTGCTTGCCAATATTTAAAAACTCAATCAATAAATAAAGAGAAAAAAATATCAATAAAACTTGAAGTAAGTACAGTTTATATACCAAAAGCAAAATACGAAATAAAATTACTTACTAGTCCATCCTTTTCAAGCGTTTTATGTTTTGACTATTCATCGTTATTCAGTGGGAAAATTAGTGCATTGCTTCTAAGAGAATGGCGAAGCAGAATAAAAGGAAGAGATTACTACGATTATATGTTTTATCTTTCCCATGATGTTAAGTTCAATATGGAATACTTAAAAGAAAAACTATCATATTCTTTAAATAAGAATATGGATAACATAGATATCGTTAATATCAAAAAAATGCTTAAGGAAAAATTTGAAGAAACTGATTATAATGAAGTAATAAATGATGTTAGACAATTTCTTTTTAGTGAAAAAGATATTAATGGTTTAAGAAAAGAGTTTTTTATTGAATCTCTTGATGTGTTAGAATGTAAATAGTTGACAAATTGAAGCGATTTTATTATAATATTTAAAGTAAATTAAAGGCTATGAAAAAGACATGCTTAATGACTGAAGATTTCTAGAGAGCTAAGGGTCGGTGAAACTTAGCATTAGTAAGTTAGTAAGATATCACTTTGGAGCTGCTTAGGTGAATAATTAGCTTAAGACGGGGTCTTGCCGTTAAAAGAGAGACATATGATGCGTATGTTTAAGGTGGTTAAGTAAAGATAATTTGTGTCTTTATCCTTTTTGCATGGGATAAAGACTTTTTTATATATAGGAGGATACTATGCTATACAAGAAGGTTGAAACAGATCTTAAGTTTGTTCAAAGAGAAAAAGAAGTCGAAAAGTTTTGGCAAGATGAGAAGATTTTCGAAGAAAGTGTAAAACTTAGAGAAGGTGCTAAGGATTACACATTCTATGATGGCCCACCAACTGCCAATGGTAAACCTCATATTGGACACGTTTTAACACGTGTTATCAAGGATATGATTCCAAGATATAGAATTATGAAGGGATACAACGTTTTAAGAAAAGCTGGTTGGGATACTCATGGACTTCCAGTTGAACTTGAAGTAGAAAAACTTCTTGGACTTGATGGCAAAGAACAAATAGAAGAATACGGCTTAGAACCTTTCATCAAAAAATGTAAAGAAAGTGTATGGAAATACAAAGGAATGTGGGAGGACTTCAGTAATACTGTTGGTTACTGGGTTGATATCGATAATCCATATGTAACATATGATAATAAATATATCGAATCGGTTTGGTGGAGTCTAAAACAAATCTATGATAAAGGTCTTTTATACAAAGGATTTAAGATTGTACCATATTGCCCTAGATGTGGAACACCACTTTCTAGTCATGAAGTGGCTCAAGGCTATAAAGATGTCAAAGAGAAGAGTGTAATTGCTAAGTTTAAGGCTAAAGACTTTGAAGATACTTACTTTTTAGCATGGACTACTACTCCTTGGACACTTCCTTCTAACCTTGCTCTTTGCGTTAACGCAAAAGAAGATTATGTTAGAGTTAAATGTGATGACACTCACTACATTTTAGCTAAGGCTTTAGTTGAGTCAGTTTTAGCTGACAAAGAGTATGAAATCACTGATGAATTTAAGGGAAAAGATTTAGAATATAAGGAATATGAACCTTTATTCAACTTCAAAGAGATGAATAAGAAGTGCTACTATGTAACAAATGCTGAATATGTTACATTAACTGATGGTACTGGTATTGTTCATATCGCTCCTGCATTTGGTGAAGATGATGCTCAAGTTGGTAAAAAGTATGATTTACCATTCTTACAACTTGTAAATAGTAAAGGTGAAATGACAGAAGAAACTCCTTGGAGTGGAATGTTCTGTAAAGATGCTGATAAAGAAATCTTAATTGCTTTAAAAGAAAAAGGATTATTATTTAAGACTTTATCATTTGAACACTCATATCCATTCTGTTGGAGATGCGATACACCATTAATCTACTATGCAAGAGAAGCTTGGTTCATCAATATGACTAGTGTTAAAGATGATTTAATCAGAAACAATGATACAATCAACTGGATTCCTGAATCAATTGGTAAAGGTAGATTTGGCGATTGGCTAAAGAATGTCCAAGATTGGGGTGTTAGTCGTGACCGTTATTGGGGAACTCCACTTCCAATTTGGGAATGTGAATGTGGACACCGCCATGCAATCGGCTCAATCGAAGAACTAAAGAAAATGAGCACTGATTGCCCAGATGATATTGAACTACATCGTCCATATATTGACCAAGTAACTATTACTTGTCCAGTTTGTGGTAAAAAGATGCACAGAGTAAAAGAAGTTATCGACTGTTGGTATGATAGTGGTAGTATGCCATTTGCTCAATGGCACTATCCATTTGAACATAAAGAAGAATTTGAAAAAACATTCCCTGCTGATTTCATCAGTGAAGCTGTTGACCAAACAAGAGGTTGGTTCTACTCACTTCTTGCTATTTCAACACTAATATTTAATAAGGCTCCTTATAAGAATGTTATTGTTTTAGGTCACGTTCAAGATGAAAACGGCCAAAAGATGAGTAAATCTAAAGGTAATGCGGTCGACCCATTTGAAGCGCTAGAACAATATGGTGCTGATGCAATTCGTTGGTACTTCTATAGTAATAGTGCTCCATGGCTTCCTAATAGATTCCATGCAGCTGCTGTCACTGAAGGCCAAAGAAAAGTTATGGGAACACTTTGGAATACATATGCATTCTATGTATTATATGCTAATATCGACAACTTTGATGCCACAAAATATACTTTAGATTATGATAAATTATCTATAATGGATAAGTGGTTAATCAGTAAGCTTAATACTTTAATTAAAGAAGTTGATAATAATTTAGAAAATTATAAGATAACTGAAACAAGTAGAGTAATAGCTGAGTTTGTTGATGAATTATCAAATTGGTATGTAAGATGCTCACGTGAAAGATATTGGGTTAGTGGTATGCCACAAGACAAGATCAATGCATATATGACTTTATATACTGCTCTTGTAACTTTAGCTAAAGTAAGTGCTCCAATGCTTCCATTCATTACTGAAGAAATTTATCAAAACTTAGTTCGTAGTTTAGATAAAGATGCACCTAAGAGTATTCATCTATGTGACTTCCCTAAAGCAAACGAAAAACATATAGACAAAGAACTTGAAGGAAGAATGGAAGAAGTATTGGATGTTGTGACACTTGGACGTAACGCTCGTAATAGCGCTAATATCAAGAATCGTCAACCAATATCTAAGATTTATGTTGAAGGAAAAGACTTACCAGAATACTTTGTTGAAATAATAGCTAATGAATTAAATGTTAAAGAAGTTGAATTTACTAGTGATGTAAGTGACTTCACTTCATATACTATTAAACCAAACTTCAGAGTTTTAGGACCTAAAGTTGGTAAACAAATTGGAGTTATCCAAGGATTATTACAAAAAGTAGATGGCAGTAAAGTTAATAAAGAACTAAATGAAGTTGGTTACTATAATTTAGACGTCAATGGAACTAACGTTACTTTAGAAAAAGATGATTTACTTGTTGAAGTAAAACAAAAAGAAGGATATGAGACTGCAAGTGATCGTGGAGTAACTGTTGTTTTAGACACAACTTTAACAAAAGAATTGATTGAAGAAGGCGTTGTTCGTGAATTAATTAGTAAAGTTCAAACAATGCGTAAAGAAGCTGGCTTTGAAGTTGTAAATCATATTGAATTATCAATTGTTTGTAGCGAAGAATTCAAAGAATTAGTTCTTAAGAATAAAGAAGAAATATCAAGTGATTTACTAAGCGATGTAATTACATTTGATGAAATAGATGGTTACAAGAAAGATTGGAACCTAAACGGTAATGATGTTGTAATTACTGTAAGAAAACTTGATTAAAAAAAGGGGACACTAGATTAATTCTAGTGTCCTTTATTTTAAATAACATGTAATGGAATTAATATTGCAAGAAGCAAAATATTAAATGCTATAAGTGATATTAAGAATATCTTTTTAGCTTTTGGAGAGAATTTTGGTACATAGTTACTTGCTAAGAAGAATGGAATGTATGTAGTAATGAATACTGGAATTACACCCCACCATTTATATACCCAAATAAATGAACCATTTTCTGTTCCTGCAAGGAATGATTCAATCAAAGCAAATAGTAATGCCATTGAAATTGCCCCAACAAGACGCATTGTGATTTTGAATTTGCCTTTTTGGAATAATATTTTATCGGGATCATCGCCTAACATCTTGTAAGAAATGATACCGGCAATTGAGAACATCATTGATAGTTCCCAACAAACACCAATTAATAGAATAAATGTTGTGCTTTCAGCTGATACACACCATAAAGGATATCCTGTCACTTTACAAATAATAGCATTAACTATTTCATAAAGCCAATGAACTGAGTAAAGAGCAATACCTGCGATTATGCAATCGTAGTTTTTCTTTTTTATTTCACTCCAATATACATAAAATACAACTGCTAATAAGAAAATAAATGTCCAATTGAAATTTAAAGTGTCACGAACGTGAAGTAGCGCCTCTTGAACTTGGTTTTGAGCATCAGCACTACTTGGTCCAAAAAAGATAAAATGCATAAATAATCCTCCTAAATTTATTATAGCACATAATAAATAATATGTTGAGTAAAATTGATTTGTTTGGTATAATAGACTTACAAAAGGAGAAAAAAATGAAGAAGTTTTTTAAATTTATTATAATATTTATACTCGTTATTGTTCTCTTAGTTGGTGCTATTGTAGGTACAACTTTATTTGTTTTATCAGATAAAACTAATGAAGTAGATATCGAAAGTTATGAAGAGATGACAACACAAGAAGCTATTAGTGGACCACTAAATGATGCTCTAAGCAAAATGAAAGATGATTATGAATTATATTTAAGACTTAATGAAGCCCAAATAAATAATTTGATTTATTCAGTTATCAAAGCCAAATTAAATCCAAGTTACAATCCAAAGAACGGTACAACTGAAGCTGAAATGAATGTTTATACAGGAGTAGTTGTTCCTGAAGGTGTTCCTGTACTTGGTGGAAGAAGTGTAAATGTTAAAAGTGCATATGTAAAAATTAATGATGATTTAATTACATTTAATGTTACTGCTGATGCAGCTGGACTACTTAAAACACGTGTTCACTTCACTTTAAAGATTGAAACAACAGATACTGATTATAAGATCACAATCACTGAAGCAAAGATTGGTAAGATTAATGCTTTGGGAAAAGCCGCAAAACGTGGATATGAAGAAGGTGATGTTGAAAAGTCTGTAAATGATTCATTTAGTAAGAATGGTATCCCACTAACACTTAGTATTGATAATCAAACTTTGATTGGCAAAAAAGAAGACGTCAATGCTTGGATTGCTAAGACTATAATTGGCAATGATGAAAATGCATTAAAAGAATCATTTGTTAATTTACTTTGTGATAGTGAAAATGATTTAATATCAATTGGTATTAATGATAATAAACTAGGCGTTAGAATCGAACTCGAAAGATTAAAGGTTGATAATGACTTAGTTACACTTGATAGTAGAATCTCTGAAGAATTCAACCAAGATGCATTTATTACTGGAAAGAGTCAAACATATATCGTTAATTGCATGACAGGTAATCATACAATTACATTTACTGAACTTGAAATTAATAAATTATTGTATTCTAACACTAATGGTTATAATGGTTTAGGTGCATCAATGAATTTAATGGAAGGCGTTCCATTTGAATTCAAGGTTGATGGAATTATTTTTGATATCAGCGATTTAGCAACTGAATGCCAAATTAGAGTAATTCTAAATGTTGACGGACTACTTACTACTGCCGTTGTTAGTGGTGATATGGATGATACAACTGGCGATATTAAGATTATTTTAGATGATAAATTAACACTAGGACGCGATTTCTTAGTTGATAGTAGTTTGGTTACTGATTTAATGAGTGGGGCATTTGATTCTAATTCAATTATTTCATTTGATAAGGCTAATAATTCATTATTAATCAAGAAAGAAATAATGACTACTATGTTATCAAGTGCTGGCGCTGATGGTGGTGCCAAGATGGAGGTAGAACGTCTTGCCTCAATCGCAAACGGTATTAAAGCATATATTGCATATAACGATAGCGAATTAGAGGCGACTGTTGCATCAGTTGTAAGTGCTGCTGAGACTGCACTAGCTAATGACTTCGTCGATGAAACCCAATTTAATACTGAAGATGAAGATCAACAAGAGGCAGTTAGTACTTTGATGGAAGAGTTATCAACAGTTAGTGAAATCTTAAGTGATCCAGAACAAGAATTAACTGAAGAAAATACTGATGCTTTAGTCGAAGCCATCAATAATTTGTCAGAAGAAAACCAACAAGCATTATATGAACAATTTGCTAGTGAAATAGGTGAAGATGAATTACGTAGATTGTACGAACAAATGTTCGGTGGTGGAAATTAATATTATTAAATGATTAATAAATTTTGTGGCATACCAATTTAAGTTGGTATGCTACTTTTTTAACATATTTTAGTTAAATCGGGAAATTTGTAGTATAATAATACATATAAATAAGTGAGGTAACTATGAAGAAATTAAACTATTTGGATCAAATAACATTATTAAAAGATGAAATTGTTAAAGATGCTAGCAATTTCATTAAAATTCCAAGTGTATTAGACGAAGATTTAAATAACAGTGAAGCACCATTTGGTAAGGGTGTAAGAGAGAGCTTAGACTATATCTTAAATCTTGCAAAATCTTTTGGATTTAAAACTCGTAACATCGATAATGTTTGTGGCGAAGTAGAATATGGATGTGGTGATAAAATCTTAGGGGTTTTATGTCACGTTGATGTTGTTCCAGCTGAAGGTAAGTGGACATATCCACCATTTAGTGGCGAAGTAGTCGATGATGTAATCTTTGGACGAGGAATTGTTGATGACAAAGGACCTGCAATTGCATCTTTATATGCATTAAAATTATTAAAAGATAATAATATTATGCCTAAATGGCGTATTAGATTAATATTTGGATGCGACGAAGAAACTGGAATGCGTGGAGTCGCTAGATACCTTAAGACTGAGGAAATGCCTACATTTGGTATTTCACCTGATGCTGATTTCCCAATCATTTATGGTGAAAAAGGAATCGCATCAATCGATATAGTTGGTAAAAACGATGATACTAATCTAGTAAGTATGCAAGGTGGTAAGAGATATAATATCGTTTGTGACAATGTTAAGGTAGAACTAAGTGGTAAAAAGTATGAATTTGAAGG
>LVBR01000184.1 GCA_001604495.1 Acholeplasmatales bacterium Tener_01
CTTTTTCCTGTACCAAAATCTTCAATTACTTTACTTATTGGCTTTTTTGCCTCTTGAGGATCTATTGTATATACAACATTACCATTAGCATCAATTCCAAGACCGAGAAATGCTCTAAAGTCAACATCTGATAATAAGCGATCAAGAGTTGTTAATGGAAATTTGTTTTCAGTTGCTGTTTTAACTGATTCTTCATAAAGGGGAGATGAACGAATATGATCTATTAGTGATAATGCTTTTTGGGCTCCCTTATTTTTATTTACTTTTTTTGCATGGCGGGCTTTTTGTTCTGGGTCCCACGGAACGGTTCCTGCCCCATTTGTTTCACCCATGTGTTTCAATTCTATGAAGTGAAATGCATCTTCAGGATTTTGGTAATATACGCAAGATACTTCTTTTATCAGTTGATAAGAATCAGTAATAATGGAACGAAACTTCCTTTTCCATACATCATTGGGTGCAATATCAGGATTATTCAAAAGTTTTATAGCTGTTACACGTCTATTTCCTTCGAGAACTATATAGTCTTTATCACTTTTTTCTTTAGTAATAACTACTTTTTCAGCTGGATTGATTCCATGCTTAAGAATATCTTTGGCTAGGTTAAATAACTTTTCTCCTGTTTTATTATTACCATTAATCATCCAATCAATTATTTCTCTTTGGCTGTTTAGATCTGGATGTCGGGGATTAGTTTTATCCATATTAAGATTCACAAGACTTACAGAAATTTCTTTATAATTCATATTATTTCTCCTTAGTCCGCCATGGATGGCGGACGTTTTATTTTCTTCCGCGCCGCTTTAGCGGCGTCGTTCTAACATTTGCTTAACCTGTAATTTCGTACCCGAAGGGATTGGCGCGTTTATTGCGTAAGCAATAAACGTGACAAAGAAATTATCAGGTTGAAGCAGTTGTTAGCCATTTCGTTTAATGAATAAATGTTAATAGCATAAAAAATAACAATGCTTAAATAAAGTCTATTATTATAAATAATATTCAGAACATATATGTACTTATTATCTTATCAAAATAGATAATGATTAAAATGTTTTGTTATGAACTACTATATTTTGCATGTAAATATGAATGTAACATCATTATATTAATTAACAAATATAGAATTTATAAACATTAGTAATGATTTTGATAGACCTGAAAATCGAAGTTGAAGATCCAATAATGATTGGTATAAATTTGTAAAAGAATCTGAGTTATATTAGTTATTTTAAATGACTTTGAAAAACCAGATTAATTGGTAGATAATATTAATTATACAAATAATTGATAATCCTAAACCTAAAAAGAAGTTTTTATCATAGTGATGTTTATGGTTAAAAAAAGTATCTCGATAGGAAAATAAATAAACAATCGTAAAAAGAAAAAGCATGATATTTATCGAAATAAATTTTTTCTCGAAAGCTAAAAATTCATTCATATAAAGTCCTTATTAAGCTAATGTGGTCTAGATATTTTAAATAACAATGAATGATTTGTATATCAGAAGATAAAAAGAATAAAATTATGCTCATATATTATCAGATATTGGCAAAAACAAGTAGAATAACTACATTTGATCAATATGCGCCCGCAGGGTCTGGCTAACATTTGCTTAACCTGTAATTCCGGCCCGAAGGGATTGGCGTGAAAATTGCCACAAAGGAGCGTAGCGACGACTGCAATTTTCATGACAAAAGGAATTATCAGGTTGAAGCAGTTGTTAGGCTTCTCCTAGTTTCTTAATTAGGAATGTTTCTGTTTCTTTGATATTTTCAAAGTTATTTTCAAAAAGAAACGTAATGATGAGTTCAATTAAATCAGATCGCGACTTATTTCGCTCCTCTAATCCATTCATAATTCTACGAAACAGCTTTTTCCCATTATTATCTGATTCATAATCTTTACTTTTTTTATACTCTTCAAGGATTGTTTTTAAGCTTGTTTGTTGAAAAACATAATCATTTAGTAATTTATACAAATCATGATTCGGAGTATCAAACAAATATTTCTTTAAGAACTTTTCTAGACTTTGCACAGGAAGATAATTTGTATCATGTGCAATACGAAGATTATGTTTTGATATATACACAGGAACATCTTTTTCAATATCCCGGTCTAGTACAACAATTATCTTTGAATATTTTGAAAAAAGATTACTATCAATTACATCATTTGCCAATCGCAAAACATTATCCCATGTTCCACAGGGCATTACATGTACAAGCTTATTATCTAGTAAGCGTAGTTTTCTAAGCAATCTATCAACGATTATCTTAGCTAAATCATCTTCTACTAGTATTACAGTATCATATCCAAAATGATCATACAATATTTTTGTTGCGTATGAAGGATAACATGGATTAATAACAATTAAACTATTATCTATCATCCGATCAAGATAAAAAATATTCTCTGGTTCAATTTCTCGTATTAATTCTATTGAATGTGTAGAGAAATATATTGCTAAATTGTATTCTTGTGATATTTTTCTTAAAAATTGAATTAACCGAGAAAGTGATGAAGGATGAAGTGCTAATTCTATTTCATCAAGCAGTAACAAACACGGTGTTGATAATTCGCGGCGATCTTCAATCCTAGCAAGAATCGAATGTAATACAGTTATTAATAAGTTTTCACCTGTTGACATATAATACTGACTAATAGTTTTTCTTTCTTTCACGTAAAAATATGGTATTCCGGTAAAGTTATATTTATTGAATGCAATACCTGGATCAACTGTTAATAATTTCTCATAAAAGTTTTCATTATTATGAAGTATTAATCCTAGATTCTTTCTCACAAACTCATCACCAATAATAATATCTTTTGATGCGATTTTTTCTATTTTCTCAAGTACTTGATAGTTTGTTTCTCTAAATCTTATTCCAAAAATTAAACTACCTTCGTAAAAACCTTTTAGCTTTAAGTGTCCAGTCATTTGCCAACCAGATTTACCATATATCCATTCTTTTTTTTGAGAACCTAGCTGAAAAGATATTTTCGTTCCTTGTTCTACAGACTTTCCAAAATACTTATTCATAGGTGCATTATAAAACGCAGTCGCTGTAGCTGCGACCATTGTACTTTTACCTGTTGCATTTTGCCCAGTAATTGCATAAATTCCGCTTTTAATTGGCAACTCGATAGAAAGATTTGGTATTGATCGAAGGTTTTCAATACAAACATTAAGTTTCATATTATTCTCCTTTTTGTAAGCCTAACATTTGCTTAACCTGCGAGGCGTTATGGCGCGATTCTTGCCGAGGAGCGAAGCGACGACTAGCAAGAATCGTGACATAGCCGAGTCAGGTTGAAGCAGTTGTTAGAATAATAACCTTTCTTATATTGCTATTAGCTTAAACTGCATTACTTTTGAGAAATCAACCAGAACATCTGCGTTCTTCATCTCAAAAATACATGGTTTTGATTTTCCTGTATTACTTGTTTCTTTGATATACTCTTTTGTTTCTTTTTTTATATCTAATCCATAAATATCGTTTATATACTTTTCAGGAAAATAAATTGTTGCTTTCATAAAACCTTTCCATGCAGACATCCAAACAATTGTTCTTTTTTTATATTGCACCTTACATAACCAAGCCTTTCCATCTTTATAGTATCGCCATTCATAAGTCATGTTATTTGATGTAAATAATTCTAGAAGTGTATTATAAATACTGAATGTTTTTCCTAATACCTGTTTTAATACTTCTTCGGTTGGAAAAACATCTGGATTACATAATTCAATTGCATTAACTGATTCCATATCTAATCCTTAAAAGTATAAATACAAAGATAGTATACAAGAAAAGCGAGATAACATGAAACATTGAAATAACCAATATTATGAAACAGTAATGATGTGAGATCATAAAAATAGATTTAAGATCAAAGCACGACTTTGCGCCGCGGAAGCGGCGTCATTCTAACATTTGCTTAACCTGCATTGCGTACATTGGCGCACTTTTTGCTTAGCGAAGCGTCGCAAAAAGTGTGACAATAGCAATGTCAGGTTGAAGCAGTTGTTAGCTTTTTGTTCCATCAGGAATTAACTGTAATCAAGAATTTATGTAATTAAACAGTAGTTAGTTAAACCAAATTTATATTACTTATTCTTTTCTTTTATATAATTCTCAGGAAATTCTATCCATCTATTGCTTTCAAGTGCATATACCTTTATTTGATTGCTATTTAGTACCTTAATTTTCATAAGCGTATTGAATTGTGCTGTCCTTGCAATAATAAAGAATATTTCTTTGTTTTGCTCATCGTAGTAAGCAACGCTTTCTGGAAAATATTCACTTATTACTACAATTTCTTGGTATTTATTTCTTGTTATCTCAAACCATTTTTTATCATCATCATATGATGCTTGGTTTTCCATATAGAACTTACCGGAAAAAGCATCTTGAGCATATAAGCTACCGAATAAGAATAATGAAATAAACAATACTTGCGCGAATTTATTCATAGAATATAACCTTAGAGTAAAAAGCTAGACATTATCCATAAGAATGCATGAATATAGCAAAATATCAAGAAACAATAAATTGAGACACAAATTCTATTATATTTCCTCGTTGCGCCGAAGGCGTCAAGCTAACATTTGCTTAACCTGTATTTTCGTGCCCGTAGGGCTTGGCGTAAAACTTGCCGAGCGAAGCGACTAGCAAGTTTTATGACAAAGAAAATATCAGGTTGAAGCAGTTGTTAGGATATTTTTTCACTCATTTATTAAGGATTGTTTTATTAGTTGATAAGTATCACCATACATTCTTCCTAGATTTTTACCTTGGTCTGAATATTTAGTACAATCCATCATGAAACTTATATGATTATTTTCTTTTCTTATGAATCCAAATATATGATTGCCAAAATTATCAATTCCCTTGAATTCGTATTCTGATCCATTCCATTTTGCCGTAACAACGAAATCAAGAAGCTGTGTATATGGTGTGATTTGTTTTTGTATTCGTATTTTAAGATTGTTATTTACTTCGCTTAGAATTGTTATTTGTATTATAACCTCACCAGAAATTAGTAATTTCCCAGCTGAATCAGCAGATCTCCATTGTGTAATTTGTGAGAAGATATCATCCTTATTCTGACTAAATAGTGGAAACAGAATTAGTAACAAACTAATTAAACATATGCTTTTTAAATACATTGTCTTATTTCCTCGCGCGCCGAAGGCGTCATCCTAACATTTGCTTAACCTGTAATTCCGGCCCGAAGGGATTGGCGTGAAAATTGCACCAAAGGAGCGTAGCGACGACTTGCAATTTTCATGACAAAAGGAATTATCAGGTTGAAGCAGTTGTTAGACGCATTTTATTAAAGGAATAGATCCCAATTATTTTCAAATTCCTTTAAGGGACCGTAATTAATCCCGGGAATTGATGACACTTTATTTCTATAAGATGATCCCCAAAATTTATCGATATCATTAAGTAATGTACTTCCTAGAACTANNCTCAATCACATTTTCCTTTTTTATTGGAAAACAATTCTTCTTTCTACAAGTTTTTACTTGCACACTAAAATTCTTATTTGTTGTCGGATTATATGCTAAAACATCGACAGATTTTGCATTACCTAGCGTTAAAGAAGCTTGAAGACCTAATTTAAATAGTTTTCCAACGGTCAGGAACTCTCCAGCCATACCTGAAAGTTGTCCATCTGCTTTACTCATTTTTTCCTCATTATTTGTAATCAAACGTATAACACCAAGCTAATATATTACAAATTTCTGAATCAATCTCGGGGTGCATTATTATGAAATCTTTTTTACTAATCTCAGACATTTCAATTAAATCTTTAGAAGTTTGATATGCTTTAGATTGATAGAAATCCTTTTCCATGTCCTTAAGCTCTTTTAAAATAAGTTTACCTTCTTTGAAGCCAAAAGTACTTATTATTTCATCATCATCACGCGATGGAAATGATTTGCGACCATAGC
>LVBR01000185.1 GCA_001604495.1 Acholeplasmatales bacterium Tener_01
ATATAGTTCCGTTTGTTTTGTAAACAATAGTGTCATTCAAAATTTTATTAGTAATTAAATTAGAATTAACCGAAATAATGGCTTTAATATCTTTATTATTCATAAATAAATTAGAAAGGTTAAAGTCTTTTGTGTTTAAAGTTAATTTTTGAGTTATTTCTTTATCGGAATTTTTTATATTATAAAAAGAAAAATTCAAGTTAGAATTGATAGTATTTAATTTTAAATCCTTAATTGCCCAAAGAAATGGTGAGAATTCTGTAATAAATGAAATGGATTTTATTGTTAAATCATTTACTTTAATATTCCTGAGATTACAATCTAATATTGTTTGAGAATATTTTGTGAAATAATCATCATATCCTGAAGTATTTTTTACGATGTTTGGAGATTTTACTTCACTTTGTTGATTAAAGTTTGGAGATAGATTTAAAGAATCAACATTTATAATAATTTTATTTACAAAAACATTTTTATCTTGTAGTCTAGTTATGTAAGGCGATTCATAGTTTAGTTTTGCAGAAATATATGGATTATTTATTTTAATTTCGGCAGTTAAATTATTACTATTTGCTTTGAAATAAGGAACTTCGATAGTGGTGTTTTTAAATTTTATTAATAATGAAACAATAGTTTTTCCTTGTAAGGAATTTTTTACTTCAATAATTTCGCCGGTTAGATTTGAGTCTGAGTTTAAATATATTTCTACAGGAAATTTCTTAAATACTTTTTCGAAAGATTTATGTGTGATTTTTCCGTTAATTGAATTATTGAAAATTAAATTATCATTTTGATGAGAAAAATTGAAATTACCTGCTAATTTTTCTTCGTTGCTATTAAACTCCATTTCAGAAATAACAAAATTAAAACTATTTGGAGTGTTAAGTATTTGAACGGATGCATTAAAATTTAAATTTTTGTTGGTTTTACTGTTCAGTATATTAACATCTGAAAATGTCAGGTTTATACTTAGGTCATTAAAATTTTTAAAGTTTCCTTTTTTTTGTATTAAAACGTTGATAACTCCGGAGGTCTTGTAATATTCATGAACATATTTGGATAAATCGCTAAATGCTGTGATATGAAATTTTTCAGGAACAGAATCTGATATGTTAAAAAATAAATAAAAGTTAATAGGTATGTCATTAAAATATGCATTAGTCGTGGTAGTAAAATAATTGTTTGAGATAGTGAAAATACCTTTTCCTGAGAATTTCTCGGATAAATTTTCTGATGTTAAATTTCCAGCAAATGAATAATTAAATAAGGTATCTGTCTTTGAAATTTTGTTAAAGCTAAAGTCTAAATTATTTATGTTAAAGTTATTATCACTGCTTGCATGGTAAAAGTTTAAATTGTTAATTTTAAGTTCGCTTAGATTTATTGATAAGTCTGGAGATTCAGAGATATTTGTTTTTCCGGATTCAAATTTTTTTAAAATATTGTTAAAGTTGTTTGTTCCATCATTTTGAATTGACAAGAAAATATTTATATCCGAAATTTCTATTTTTTTTATATTTATTTTTTGAGTTTTTGATAAAGATAGATTGTCCGGTTTGATTTCAAATTTTCGACAACTTAGAAGAATACTATCGTTCAAATCTGTTAATTTAAAATTTTTAATAATAAAAGAACCATTAAAAAGATTGAAATCAACGCGTTGAATTTTAACTCTGGCATTGAGATTTTTTTCTAACTCTAAAACTAGTTGTTTTTTTATGTAAAGTGTAAGTAAGAAATATAATACAACTACAAGGCTTACAATAGTTGCGAATGTGATAGTAAATATTCTAAAGGTCTTTTTTTTACTTGACATTAAATATTAGAAAAATAAGTGCATTTTTTCTTTTTTATGCCAACCGGCATCATATCTACTATCAACAAAGAAAATAATTACGTCGGCATCATACTTTGAGTCCACGAAATAAATCTTTTTGTTAGCATCGTATTTTGACTCAACAAAAAACCAAAGACCTTTATTATCTGTAGCATCGTATCGGGAGCTACATTTATAAACAAGTAGATCAGCATCATACTTACTGTCAGCGACCCAAACCTTGACATCAGCATCATACTTTGAATCTGTTGAAAATATTTTTTGTGCTGATAATGAACCAAATAAAAATATTCCAAAAATAATAAAGACTAATTTTTTCATAGCCTAAAATTTTTAATACATAAAGTGCATTTTAGAATTATTCCGCCAACCGGCATCGCTTTTGTAATCACTGAAATAAATAACAATATCAGCTTCGCTCTTGTAATCGCAAAAGTAAATTTTCTTTTGAGCGTCGCTTTTGTAGTTTGTGAAATACCATAAACCTTTATTTCCTGTGGCTTCGCTGCTGTAGTTGCATTTATACACTATTAAGTCGGCATCACTTTTATATTGCGATACATAGACTTTAACATCTGCTTCGCTTTTGTACTGGCAGGAATAGACTTTTTGTGAAAATAATGACAACGAAAGAATTGAAAAAAATAAAAGTAGTCCTAATAATTTTAAAATCATTTTCATAGTAATTAGTTTTATATTTCAACTACAAAAATTTTGCCTAAATTAAAAAATTAAACCAACTCCAATAATAATAGCTTGAATCTGAACGCTTCTTGTTTTTTCATGAGTAACCCATTTATACTCATCATTTTCATCTTTAAAATAAACTCTGTTTTCGTATTCAATGTTTGATTTGGAAAGCAAATAATTAAAGAATATTTTTAATTTTTTATTGCTAGCAATATCCTGGATTAAAGAAAATTCGGGATTAACCCCTAAACTTAATCCGTTTCCACGAGAATATTCATTTTTGTAAACAATTTCGTTAAGATTGTTATCGTATCTTGCATAGAAAACCGGAGGGCTTCCTGCATTAATCAAACAAGGAGAAAGTGATAGTTCAAAAATATTATCTTTTGACAAAAGATAAAAATACGGACCTGCGGCTATTACTATATTAAACCATTTTCCAAACTCTGCTCTTACATCAGGTAGAAAAACATTTAGGTGAAAATAGTCAGAATTTACGGGATTTATCATTGCTCCAACAGAAAATTTAAGTCCGAAAAAGTTGTTGAAGTTTTGTTTGACAGCAAAATTAAGCATCAATCCGTTTTTTGCAAAACCTTCGTTGTCTGTTCCAAATTTATACAGATATTTTCCCAAAGGTTTATTTAATCCTACCGATAATTCAAGCTGGAAATCTTTTGTTTCTGTAATTTTTTTCTGTGCATACGAATTAATTACCAATATAAATGCTGCTGAAATAATAAATGCAATTTTTTTCATTTCAAAAATTTCTATAAAAATACAAAATTTTTTTAAAACTAAAAACCATTAAAATTTAGATAGAGCGTTGGTAATAATAATAAAAATCCTAAAATTACAAGTATCAGAATAAGTTTCCAAATGTATTTGAACCATAAATTATAAGGGATTCTGGCTATACCTAAACACCCAATTAATACTCCTGAAGTAGGCGTAATCATATTTGTGAATCCATCTCCAAATTGAAAGGCCAAAACTGTAGTTTGACGAGCTACGCCGATTAAATCTGAAAATGGAGCCATAATAGGCATTGTTAGAGCAGCTTTAGCAGATCCCGAAGGTATTATTATATTCAATAGTGTTTGAATGCCATACATTAATCCTACAGAAGATTCTTTGTTTACGTTTTTCAATGTACTAGATAAATAATACATTATTGAATCAAGTATTTTGCCGTTTGTAAGAATAACAATAATTCCTCCGGCAATTGCTACAACAAAAGCTGCAGTAAAAATATCTTTGCACCCTTCGATAAATAGTTTTGTAATATTATTTGCAGAATATCCGGCAGCAATACCGGCAATAATTCCCATTGCAAAAAATAATCCGGCAATTTCGGTTACATACCAACCATATCCCATAACACCTATTATTAAGAATATTATAGTAAATGCCAAAATATTTAAAATGTAAAAATGAACTGATTTTTTTAGGGTAAAAATAGAAATAAGAAAGTATAATGCAGATGCAATTGGGACAGCGGGCAATTCAAAAACAGAATTTCCAACTTTTAGTGAAGATTTCGGAAAATAAATTGAGAAAATTAAAAGTATAATTGAACTTATTGCCAAAATTATCCATGAAATTTGAGTGTTTCGATATTCAATTTTTAATTCATTTTCTGAATGAAGGTTTCTCCAATATTCGTCAATTTCGTATGTTAAACTTTTACGCGGATTTTTCTTGATTTTTTTTGCATAAAATAAAATAAAAGCAAAACCTATTATGTTGATAATCAACCAACAAAAAAATCTGTATTCCCATCCGCTAAATAAAGGTAAATCAGATAAACCCTGAGCAATCCCAATCGTAAATGGGTTTAATATAGCTCCTGCAAAGCCAATATGTGCAGCAACGTATACAAGACTTATCCCCACAATTGAATCATATCCCATACTAATTGCTAAAGGAACAATAATAATAACAAAAGCAATGGTTTCTTCACTCATTCCGAAAATTGCACCAAATGAACTGAATAATGTCATAATCAGTATCATTATAACATTATCAACTCCAATTCTTGCTAAAAGTTTGTTACTTTCGAGCTTTTTTGTTCTTTTAATAAAACTATAAATCCCAATATCAATTGCTTTTGTTGAGTTTAAAATCCAAAAAGCCCCACCAATAACTAAAATAAAAACTATTATATTCGCCTGAGCAATGAATCCTTCAATAATAGAAGTAAAAATTTGCCATGTTTGAGGAACCTGTTCAGTTTTGTGAAAAGAGTCCTTTTGAATAATTGTTTTTGTACTACCATCTGGAAGCAACTTTTGTGTTCGGTTAAATTCTCCAGCCGGTACAATCCATGTTAAAATTGCAGCAACAACAATAATAGAAAAAATAATTACGAAAGTGTGCGGAATTTTCTTTGTCATGTTTTTTATTGCAAATATAAAATTTAGTTGCATGAGAGCAAAAAGAAGAAAAATTTACGAAATTTATTGAGATTGATTTTTAATTAATTTGGTATTCATATTCAGAATAATGTTGTTAAATTTCATCCTTCCGTAATAATTGAAATGGAGCAAGTGGAATTTTTAATTGAGAATTAAATTATGTTTTTATGTTTATATTAAAATAAAAATTATGTTATTGAAGTTTTACTGAGAGTTGAAAAGAACCGATTGGATTTTTTGTGTTTTAATTTTATAGATTTTTATTTTCAAAATTCATATTCAAATTTATGTTGTTAAATTTTTATTATATTTGCACAGAGAATTTTATTTTTTGATGAAAAAAGATTTTCAAAACATTAGTTCTGAGTTGTTGGAAATTTACTCCAAAAAGTTGAAAGTAAAATCCTGTCCGCATTGTAAAAGTAAAAGTTTT
>LVBR01000186.1 GCA_001604495.1 Acholeplasmatales bacterium Tener_01
CAACAGTTGAAAAAGAGAACTTAATAATTGAATTATTAAAACAAAATGGAATCTCTTTTAACAAAATTAATAAAGTTAATAGCATCAAAGAAAACGAAATCAATATTATAGATATTAATAATGCTATTAGTTTTGGTTTCTATAATGAATTTGAAGTTATAACTGAAAAAGAACTATTCCCTAAATTAAAAAAGAATTTTGCTAAGTATCGTAGTGATGATGAAAAGACAAGACTTGAATCTCGTGATGACTTGGTTGTTGGGGACTATGTTGTTCACTATGATTATGGTATTGGTAAGTATTTAGGAATTGAAACGATTGAATTAAATAATATAAAGAACGACTATTTAGTAATTCAATATGAGAATATGCCACTTTATGTTCCTGTGGAAAAGTTCAATATGCTTGAAAAGTATCGTGCAAGTGAAGGAGCAACACCTAAACTCACACGAATTGGAAACAAAGAGTGGGAAAAGAAAAAGAATAAGATCAAAGAAAAAGTTGAAAGTATTGCTAAGGATTTAATTGAATTACAAGTTGAAAGGGAATCACAAAAAGGATTTGTATATCAAAAGGATTCTGAATTCCAAACCTTATTTGAAGATGATTTCGAATATATTGAAACAAAAGACCAAAAGCGTATCATTGAAGAAGTCAAAGAAGACATGGAAAAAGGTCGTGTCATTGATAGACTAATATGTGGTGATGTTGGCTTTGGTAAAACAGAAATTGCCATGCGTGCTGCTTTTAAAGCTGTTTATAGTGGTAAGCAAGTAGCATACCTTGCCCCAACAACTATCCTTACAAGACAACACTATTATACTTTTAAAGAAAGATTTGAAAAGTTTGGTGTAAAAGTAGAACCCCTAAACCGCCTGGTAACTGAAAAAGAACAAACTAGAGTGGTAAAAGAGTTAAAAGAAGGATTAGTTGATATTGTTATTGGAACACATAGGCTTCTAAGTAGTGATGTTAAATTTAAAGATTTAGGTCTCTTAATCATTGATGAAGAGCAAAGATTTGGTGTTATTCACAAAGAAGCAATTAAAAAGCTTAAGACTAACATCAATGTCTTAACTCTTTCAGCAACTCCAATCCCAAGAACTTTACAAATGGCAGTAATGGGAGTAAGACAACTAAGTCTAATTGAAACACCACCACTAGATCGTCATCCTATTCAAACATATGTTTTAGAATACAACGATTCTATTATCAAAGAAGCAATTTATCGTGAACTTGGTAGAGGTGGACAAGTATTCTATCTTCACAATAGAATTAGTGATATTGAAATTGTATATAGAAAGATCCATCGTCTTGTACCTGAGGCTAGAATTTGCATTGGTCATGGTCAAATGAATAAAGATGAACTAGAAGATACTGTTCAATCATTCATTGATAGAGAATATGATGTACTTCTTTGTACAACAATTATTGAAACCGGAATTGATATTCCAAATAGTAATACCTTAATTATTGATGAAGCAGATAGACTAGGCTTAGCCCAACTTTATCAAATTAGAGGTCGTGTTGGAAGAAGTGATAAGATTGCTTATGCATATTTAACATACAAAGCTAATAAAGTTCTATCACAAAACGAAGCTAAGCGCTTAAGTGCTATAAAAGAGTATACTACACTAGGAAGTGGATATAAAATTGCTATGCGTGACTTAGCAATTAGAGGTGCTGGGGATATTTTAGGCCGTGAACAATCAGGATATATTGATACAATCGGTCTTGATATGTATATGAAACTTCTAGATGAAGCAATTTCTGAAAGACAAGGCAAAAAGAAAGAGGAAGAACCTAGTTACGTTGTTGAAATATCTAAGCATGTAAGCAAAGATTATGTTAGTGATGATGCCATTCGTATTGAAATTCATAAACAAATCAGTAGAATTAATTCATTAGAAAGTAAAAATGAATTAATAGCATCTTTTACTGACCGCTTTGGTAAACTTAGTGATGTAATACTGACATATATTGAAGAGAAATATATGGAATATCTATTTAAAAAATTCAAAATTAAGAGTATACTAGAGAATAAGTATATGGTATCTGTGATTATTCCAGATGAAGCTTTAAAGATTTACAGTCCTAAAGATATCTTTTTAGCATCAACTAAAGTTAGTAAAGATTTTAATTTTGAATACAAGAATAATCAATTAATCGTAAGACTTAATAAAAATGTAGATAGTAAAGACTGGATTTACAAGTTTACTAAACTACTTGGTAGTGTAGGAGAGAAAAATGTATAGAAAATTACACGGTGTCGGTAACGATTTTATTATTGGAAGGTTTGTTGAGGGAACTGATTACGTTGCTTTAAGTAAAAAGTTATGTGACAGACATACAGGAATCGGTGCTGATGGACTACTTTTAGCTAAGATGAATAACAATATTCCTTATATGGTGTTTTATAATAGTGATGGAACACTAGCACCAATGTGTGGAAATGGTATAAGATGCTTTTCAAGGTATTGCTTAATTGAAGGTCTTGTAAGTGGTGATGAGTTTAAAATAGATACTAAAAGTGGCATCATGAATGTTAAAGTCACTCAAAAAGATCCATTTATGTGTAAGGTATGTTTAGGTAGACCTAACTTTTCAACAAAAGCCCTTGATATTGATACTAATAAAGAGACTTTCTTAAACGAAAAGATTAGATTAAGTTGTGGCAAAGATATTAAAGTTAGTGCTTTATTTATGACTACACATCATTTAGTTGTTATTGTAGATGATTTAAAGAAAGCAATTAATGATAAGATTGCTGAAGAACTTCAAGCAAACAAGATTTTCACAAAAGGAATTAATGTTAATCTTGTTCAAGTGATTGATAGATCAAATGTTGTGATGAAAACTTTTGAAAGAGGAGCTGGTTGGACACTAGCATGTGGCACAGGAGCAAGCAGTGCCTATGTCATCCTAAAAGAAAAAGGATTAATTGATAACGAATTAACAATTAATCTTGAAAAAGGGCAATTAAAGATATCATCAATAGGTGATGATATTTATATGGAGGGTCCAGCAGTACTAATTGCTTCATTTGAAATAAACGAATAACTAGGGTATAATAAATATAATATGAAAGTAGAATATAAGAATAAGTTATTTAATAAGAAAGAATTTGAAGGAAGAGTGTGCAATTTTAGTGTGCTTAATAATAAAGTTGTACTTCCAATATTTACAGATGAACTAACTAAAGAAGAGATTCTTTCTATATACATTAATAATGTTAAAAAGAATACAAGAATTTATATTCTATTACCATGTATTGTATTTAGTTTATTATTCTTAGTAATTGATACTTTAATGCTTATATTTTATGATTACATTAATATAAGGATTTTAGTGTTTTGTGTGTTTATATCACTATTTTATTTGTTCTTTGGAATATATAAATTAGTTAAACTAATTAAAAAAGAGAAATGCTATTATTCATATACCCCAAGAGGTCCTAGATATAACTTTATCTCTTATCAAAAACATCAAAGAATTCTAAACTCTATTAGAGGTGACCAAATATGAGAAAAACAATACTTGTTTTACTAACACTAATTATATCTATAATGCTTGTTGGGTGTGGATCAAGCGACATGAAGGGAGTTAAGAACTTAACTCAACAACAAATTTACGAACAAAAAGAGGATAAATACTATGTTTTCTTTTATCGTGAAGGATGTAGTGGATGTGAAGATACAAAACCTTATATTCTTGCTTATATCAAAGCTTTAAAGAGTGGCGACTATCCCGGCGCAAGAGCAATGTATGCTGTGAATTTGTCAGATGAAAAGAATTATACAATGTATGTTGCTAACCACGCTGAGGGTGGTCAAGGAACTGATGGAAGATTTTGGGTTGATGGTGTAAGTAATTGGAGCGAATTGAAGATTGGCTCTACCCCCTCACTAATAACAGTTTATATTAAAGATGGTGTGAAAGTATCACAATATGCTGCCCAAGGAAAAGATAAAATAACAGATGTTTTAAATAACCAATTATTGGTAAATAAAAAATAGGTCGTAAGACCTATTTTAATTTACTCATTAATTCTCTGAAATGAGTTAAGATTTCATTTCCTTCATTTTTATATAATTCAACAATCTCATGATTTTTAACTAGGACAACTCTTGGATAATATCCAAGTCTTATTTCAGTATATTCTTTTGCCCCAACAAAGAATTCAGGATTACCAATGTATGTTGAATTGTTCATTGATCTATGAATTGCATAAATTGGGTAATTTTCACCATTGTCATATAAATCATAATATTTAGCGTATTTAAGAAGTGTTGGCTTAACAGCAGCACATCCGCTACAATCATCTCTTAAGAAGAATACATAATAAGCTTCTTCCTCTTGTTCGAAAATATCTTCAATTTTGATGATTCTAAATGTAGATTGACTGATTACTTTAAATGTCTTTTCGTGACCACTAGCATCATATAATAAAACAGTATAGATACCAGGGACATATTGATTGAAGAAGTTCTTTGTGAAGAACATTGTTGTTCCATCAAAACCGGTTTTTCCTTCTTCATATTCATTTACTCTATAAGTGTAATTGACATCGGCTTCACTTGTTACAAGGTATTTAGTTGGTGTGAAGTCTAAATCAACAGATATAACTTTTGGATCTTCAACTGTATGAATAACAACATCTTGTTTGATGTTTGCCATTTCAATATAGAAGAATGATGAAATGTTTGATGCTCCAACATAATATTCTAAAGCAGCACCTTTATCTATAACCATCAATGTAGGCGTTGAAATTGAAACATTGTTTATTAGTTCATCATAAGTAGATATACCAATATAGTTTGTTCCTTCGCCTTTTGATGCTTCGAAATCAGGGTCTGAATAATCAACAACATATAATTTATTAACTGCTCCATCAGGGTAAGTAGATAGGAAATTATTGAATGTAATTAGGTCTGGTCTTAGCTGTTCACAACCGCTACAACCTTCTCTTGAGAATAGTACATAGTAGCGTTCGCCTCTTTGTGAAAAGACATTTTGTTTCTTAATCATATCAAAGTCATAATTTGTTCCACTTAACTCAACTGTTAAATTAACTTTCTTACCTGCTTTGATTGTGATTTGATAGTTGCCATTTTCATAGTTTGCGAAGAATAAAGATCCTAATATTACATTACCGTTCTTAAGAATTCCTTCGAATTCAGTTACGGTATCATTGATATCTTTTCCTTTAACTGTGATTTCTTTTAAGTCCCCTTCAATATTTACAATTATTGGAGAAGGGTTATCGCGATTGAAAGATTCATTGTTTGTTTTTTCACAACTCGATAGTACGAATAGTAAAAAAACAAGAATAAATAAAATATATTTTTTCATAATGGGTGCCTCCACATTATTAACAAAACTAATATATCACATTTCTAAAAAAAAGTAAAATATATTGATTTAGGACAAATAACAAAAATATAAAAATTGTTAACAAACAAAAAAAAGTATGATATAATACATTAGTAAACGTGTATGAATATTGAAAGGATATAAAGTATGAAAAAAATAGTTCTATTCTTAATTCTTTTTGCAGCATGCTTATTTGTTGGATGCGCAAGAACAAGTGAAAAAGAAGTTTTCCGTTTTGAAGCCCATCAACTTGATATGAAAGTTGGAGAAGAAATGGAACTTAAATTAATCTATGGTTCTGTAAGCGAAAAAGAAGAGATTGTTTATTACACAAGCGAAGAAGGAATCGTTGAATTAAATGGTAATGTTGTTACAGCTGTTGGTAATGGCGTTGTTAAGGTTACTGCTCAAGTAAAGAGAATCCCAACAACAAAAGCAACTGTTGAAATTACTGTTTCTGATGATAAACTATCTGGTCTTAAGATCAATGGTAAAGACCAAATGAATATCAATGATACTCAAAAATTAACTGTTGATACAAATCCTAGTTACATCACTAATGATGTAGAATGGACAAGTAGTGATCCAACAATCGCAACTGTAAGCGCAACTGGTGAAGTTAAAGCATTAAAACCTGGTATTGTTGTTATTAATGCTAAGTCATTGTATGATGGAACAATGGTTGCTAGAAAGTCAATTGAAGTATTATATCAAGGCACTGAAAGAATAGAATTAAGCTTTACAAGTGGAAATGAAGATGTTGTTTTAGCAACAACTTCAACACTTCAAGCAACTGTATATCCTGAATTTGCTAATCCAAATATCACATGGACATCATCAAATGCTGCTTATGCAACTGTTAAGAATGGTGTAATTACTCCTGTTAAAGTAACTCCTGAAGGAGAAAAAGTAATTATCACTGCTAAATCAGTTGATGGTGTTGAAGAAAAGATTGAGATTCATGTTGTTTATGCTGCTGCTGAATCAGTAAGCGTAACATCTACTTTAGAAGTTGTTGAAGTATTTGAAGAAAAGACAATTACACTTAAAGCTACAGTAAGTCCTCAAAATGCTAACCAAGCAGTTACATGGGAAAGTAGCGATCCTGAAATTGCAACAGTTAATGAAAAAGGTGTTGTTGAAGGAATTAAGAAAGGTACAGTAACAATCACAGCAATCGCAAGTGATGGAACAACTAAAGGTGAATTATCTGTTACAGTTACTGGTAGACCTGATCCTGAAACAATCGTAACTAAACTTAGCAATAAAGAAATAAGTGAAGTAACAATCGAAGTAGAGTGTGATGAAACAATTAGTGTTACAATTAGTCCTGCTGATGCTAAACAAGATTATACATTCACTGTTTCAAGTGAAACTGTTGCTTCTGTTGAAAAGAATAATCGTGGATTAAAGATTACTGGTCTTGAAGTTGGAGATATGGTGATTACAATCACTTCAGAAATTGATCCTACTGTTAAGAAAGAAATTATCGTACATATTATTCCACTAGAAGAATAGGATTAAGTTTATAAATTGAATAGCTATGGGATGTTAAAGTGTTATGCTATAACATCCCTTTGTTTTAAAATAATAAATAGGTGACTATTATGAGCAAAAAAGAAAAATATGATGTTATAGTTATCGGTGGCGGTCATGCGGGTGTTGAGGCAGCACTAGCTACTAGTAGGCTAGGCCTAGATACCTTAATGATTGTTGGAAACGTTATGCGTATTTCTAATATGCCATGTAATCCATCAATTGGAGGACCTGCAAAAGGAATAATAGTTCGTGAAATCGATGCCCTTGGCGGTCAAATGGCTAAAACAACCGACTTAACATTGTTACAAATAAAGATGCTTAATTTATCTAAAGGTCCGGCAGTTAGAGCCTTAAGAGCCCAATCAGATAAAGTTAAATATCCAAGAATGATGCGTGAGATTTGCTTTAACCAAGAAAATCTTGAAATCATTGAAGCTTATGTTACTGATACTTTAGTTAATGGAAGTAAAGTTTGTGGAGTTAGACTTGAAAGTGGCGAAGAAATTGGTGCTAAAGCTATTATTATTGCTAGTGGAACATACCTTGCTAGTAGAATATTATGCGGTCATGAGTTTTATCAAAGTGGACCTGACCAAGAACCAACAACTGCAAAACTATCTGAATGTTTAAAAGCGCTTGGATTTGATTTAATAAGACTTAAAACTGGTACGCCACCAAGAATTAAGACGGCATCAATTGATTTTAGTAAAACAACACCACAATACGGTGATAAGACTAAACTTAGATTTAGTGATGATACTCCATATGATGCCATTCGTGAGTTTAGTAAGCAAGCACTATGCTACTTAACTTATACTACAAAAGAAACACACGAAATTATTAGAGCCAATCTTGGTAAATCTAGTATGTATGGTGGTATAGTTGAAGGCGTTGGACCAAGATATTGTCCATCTATTGAAGATAAGGTTGTTAGATTTAGTGATAAAGAAC
>LVBR01000187.1 GCA_001604495.1 Acholeplasmatales bacterium Tener_01
TAGTTTATCTACAATTTCACTTGATTTAGATAATCTAAATTCAGGAGTACTCTTTCTTAAATCAATTAGACCTTTGAAGTACTGGAACACATCATTGTATTCAACTTTTAAGCTCCAATCGATTTGGTTAACTTCATCACTAGAATCGTAGCTATTTGAGTCATATCCGCCCTTGCCATCTGGTTTACTTCTCATAAATTCATCACCAGCATGGATGAAACTTACACCTTCACTTAAAAGAACCATAGCATTTGCTTGTTTAAGTTCTTCTTTAATGCTTTCAGGTGAAGTATCTTTACTTGATTGCATTAGTTTATCATATAAAGTGTTATTATCATGGCAAGTTACGTAGTTAATAATCTTGTCTGGTTCAACTGCCCAGTATGTTGTAGTTGTTGTGAAAAGATTATTTGTTTCAGGATGTTCAACTCCACCTGCGACACTGAATTTAATCTTATTGATTGCTGATAAGCTCTTTGATCCTTGAACAAATCCTGTTCCACTAGCTTCAAATACTGAACCTTTAACAGCATCTCTTAAGTCATCATTGAAGGCACCAACGCCATCCATTAGATAAAGTGTATCTTTATCTGCTTGTAAGCTATCGCTTAAAGTAGTTGTGCCACCAGTCCATGGTTCACCATAAACCATGATTGTTGGATCAATTTCCTTTAATGCTTTAGCAACCATTGACATTGTTTCAACATCATGAAGTCCCATTAAGTCGAATCTGAAGCCTGAGAAGTTGTATTCGCTTGCCCAGAATACTACAGAATCAACGATGAACTTTCTAACCATGTATCTTTCTGATGCAGTTTCGTTTCCACAACCACTACCATTACTCCATTTACCAGTTGAAGTCTTACGGTAATAGTATCCTGGAACGATTAAGTTAAAGTTACTATTGTCAGTTTTACCTGTATGGTTATATACAACGTCCATATTGATACGGATGTTAGCTTCAGTAAACTTCATAACAACAGTCTTCATTTCCATGATTCTAACAAGGCCATCATATGGATTACTAGAATATGCACCTTCTAAGGCATTGTAGTTTTCAGGCATATAGCCCCAGTTGAACTTACGAACAATACCATTTTCATCAACATCGCTCTCATCAACAGCATTGCCATAATCAAAGATTGGCTGAAGTTGAACATGAGTTACACCTAATTCTTTGATATGATCAAATCCAGTTGAAACTCCTTGATATTCTGTTCCTTCTTCAACTAAGCCAAGGTAACGCATCTTATTTTGAATGCTACCATTCCATGTTGAACTAGAAGTTAAATCTCTTACATGAAGTTCATAAATAATACTATCAGTGATATTTGTGATGTTATTAGCACGTTTGCCATATTCAAATCCTTCAGGATTAACTTGACTGAAGTCAACTACAAGGCCTCTTTCACCATTGATACCAACTGATTTAGCATATGGGTCAACTACTTCATTGACACTCTTACCATTGTATACAGTATATGTATAGTAAGTATTGTGTAAGTTCTTATCAAATGAAATAGAGAATACACCTTTTTCGCCACGAGTCATTTCAAATGACTCTTTTTCATCACTTCCATTAGTGTATTTTGAAGGAGTACCACTCTTATAAAGATTTAATACGATCTTATCACTAACAGGAGCCCATAGTTTAAATACAGTTTTATTATTAGTAACAACTGCACCCAAATCATTTCCAGTATAGCCATATGCGGCATTAAATTCATCTGAATCATATATTCCATCAAATGTAAGTTCTATTTGAGATGAATCTCCATTATCAAAAGTTGTCTCTAAAATATATTTAGAAGTTAGTTCAACTATCTTAGTGATTTCAATAGTTCCTTTTTTAGCTTCAAATTTAGGATTTGAAGTAGTTAATTCTTCACCATCACAAAATACTTTAGCACTTATTACTTTTCCTGTTGAATAATATTCAATCTTGTAATTACTTACAAAGTAGGCACTTGTAGCTTTGTGGGTTCTACTTGGAGTGTCTGGATCACTTAGGCTACTACCAAATACTGGTTCGCCTTGAACAATGTAGACGTGTTGTGAACCATCAGTTGAATCTTTTACGATATCAACAAATCTATCACTATCGACATCTTTGCCACTCCAACTGCTTCCACCTTGACGAACGATAAAGCCAAGTTGTGTTGCTTCACTTAAACCATTTTTCTCAAGTTCCAAAGTAACCACTTTCCCTCCAAAATTATATTCAGCGCTTGTATTATCATCAGTGAATTCGTAACCGGCACCGCCAAGTGAATGAGGAGCACTCTCCCAAATCCACATATCCCAGCCAGTGTAGTTACCATCCAAACGATAATAATGAAAATAAACTGTATCGATTGATTTAGCATTTAATGAAATAGTAAATACCACTCCAACAATTAAAAATAACAATACAGCTAAAAACTTTTTAAATCTAATCATCTTTTTCTCTCTTTCTTTAAAATTTACAAGATAAGCCCAACTATTTGTTGGGCTTAAGCAATTTGAAAACTATTAGATTAAAGCATCTTCGTCGTATGCTACTTCCTCAACTTGAGAAGTTGATTCTTCTCTCTTTATTAATAAGTTGTGTTCAGTTGCTGTATCAAAGAAATGCATTACTTTGCCCTCAAATGTGATGTTGATTTCAGCACCATATACTAAAGAAGTTCTTTCTTCTTGAGTAAGGTTGATTGTTGGAACGCGGACAATTAACTTATTATCACTTTCAGTTACTACGTGAAGATGAACTTCACTACCCATCATTTCATTAACAACTACTTTACATTTAATAGTATTAGGTCCTGCTTCTTTTGCTAGTAGAATATGTTCAGGTCTTACACCTAAAGTAATTTCTTGTGGTTTAACATCAAGTTCAGCTAGCTTTTCACCTTTGAAGCCATCAACTTCAATCTTAGCACCAAATGGAGTTACATAGTATTTGCCATTTTCTTTTAATAATTGTGTATTGAATGTATTCATCTTTGGAGCACCAATGAATTCCGCAACAAACAAATTGTCAGGCATTTCAAATACTTCATTAGGAGTACCAACTTGCATGATAAATCCATCTTTCATAATAACGATTCTATCACCTAAAGTCATAGCTTCAGTTTGGTCATGAGTTACATAGATAAATGTTGTGTCAATTCTTTGACGAAGTAAAATGATTTCTGCTCTCATTTGGTTACGAAGCTTAGCATCTAGGTTAGATAGAGGTTCGTCCATTAAGAATACTTTACTATCTCTTACCATAGCACGTCCAATAGCAACACGTTGACGTTGACCACCTGAAAGTGCTCTTGGTTTACGAGTTAAGTATTCTGTGATTCCCAAAATCTCAGCTGCCTTAGTTACTCTTTCATAAACTTCTTTTTGAGGATATTTCTTTAGTCTTAGACTAAATGCCATATTTTCAAATACAGTTAGATGAGGATACAAAGCATAGTTTTGGAAAACCATTGCGATATGTCTATCTTTAGGTTGTAAATCATTTACAACCTCACCATCGATTTCAACAATACCATCAGATATTTCTTCAAGTCCAGCAATCATTCTAAGTGTTGTACTTTTACCACATCCTGATGGTCCAACAAATACGATAAATTCTTTGTCAGCTATATCAAGATTAAAATCATGAACAGCTACTACTTTATTATCATATACTTTTTTAACATTAGTTAGTTTTACAGTTGCCATAATTTACCTCCTTATCCTTTAACAGCTCCACCAGTAACACCTTCAACATAATACCTTTGTAACAACATGAATAGAATTGTTACAGGTAACGCAACACAAACACCACCAGCACAGAACATTGTATAGTTAGTATCATGAAGTGTCTTAGAATCAATCCAATACTTCAAACCAACCGCAACGTTCCAGCCATCTTGTGAAGTTCTACCTATGTATTTTGCGAAAATGAAGTCTCCCCAAGGAGCCATGAAAGCTACTAGGATTGTATAAATAATAATTGGCTTAGATAGTGGTAAGATAACCTTATAGAATACTTGGAATCGAGTAGCACCATCTACACGAGCCGCCTCATCCAAACTTCTAGGAAGTGTATCAAAGAATCCTTTAGATACATAGTATCCCATACCACTACTTGCAACATAAACCAAAATTAATCCTGGAACAGCATGCTCTCCCGTTAAGCCTAAATCCTTAAGTACTGTGTACAAAACGATCATTGTTAAGAATCCTGGGAACATTCCAAGAACTAACATGAAATTCATTAGACCTTTACGTCCTTTGAATCTTAAACGAGAAAGAGTATAACTCATTGCAAGAACAATAATTGTTTGTACAACCGCAACAACTAACGCCATTAGCAATGTGTTTAGATACCATTTACTAAATCCAGTTTCAGTCCATAGTTTAATATAATTACCAAATCCCCATTGTTTAGGGAAGATGTATCCAACTTGACCAGTTGATTCCATTCTAAATGATTCGCATAAAATACAGAAGAATGGGAACAACCAAATGATAGTCATAATAATTAGAACAACATAAATGACAGTGTTAGAAACAGCATTCTTAGCACGTAGTCCCATATGTTTTCTTTGAAATTCAGCATGAGAACTATTTTCAATATTTTTATTACTCATTATTGATAATCCTCCTCATTTCTAGTACTTGGCATTACATTGTAAACTATCAATGATAATACCGCAACAACAACGAAGATCATAATACCAATTACTGATGCGATGTTATACCATGCAGCTTGTCCAGTAGTTAAGTTGAATAGCCATGTAATTAGTAAGTCAGTATGACCAGCAGCAGCTGATGTTCCTTCTCCAAGTGAGTCTACCATAGTAACTAGTAGTTTTGGATCTGTTGGGCCACCACCAGTCAGTAAGAAAATAACGTTGAAGTTATTGATATTACCGATGAAACTAGTTAATAGATATGGACCAGTTACAAATAGCATATAAGGAAGCGTAATTCTTGTGTATTGTTGCCAAGTATTAGCTCCATCAATCTTAGCTGATTCGTATAAGTCTTGAGGTATATTCATTAAAATACCAGTTGCGATTAACATTAAGTATGGAATACCAATCCAAATGTTAATTAAAATAACCATAAGTCTACCATGGTCACCCCAGAAATCAATCTTATTAGCAAAATCAATAATTCCCCATCTCATTAGTAATCCATTAACCAAACCATTAACTTGGAATAATTGGTTAACATATAGAAGTGAAACAAATTGTGGGATGGCAATAGTTAATACGAATACACCACGCCAGAATTTCTTAATCTTGATACCTTTTTTATTGATAATCATGGCAACTATCATTCCTAAGAAATAGTTAGAGAATGTGGCAAAGACTGCCCAAATTAGTGTCCATGATAAGATTTCACCAAATGTGGCTGAGAATGATGAGTTTGCACCTTCACCCCAAGTAAACAATTTGTTGAAATTATCTAAACCAACCCAAGTAAATAGGTTGTTATAGTAACCATCAAATTTACCTGAATAGTTAGTAAAAGCAACCAAAATCATAAAGATCATTGGAATAACAGTAAATAACAAAATACCAGTCAGTGGTAGAGCAAGTAGAGTTTTGTGGAATTGGTCATCTAAAAGTGATTGAAGATCTTCTTTTCCACTCTTAATCTTCTTGCCTGATTTTATTATTTCTTCAGCCAATTTGTTTTGCTTAATATTTAATCTCCATGTGTATAAAAATGCTAAGATAAATAGAATTGTTAATAAGCCGTATAATAAAATCTTAAATGAGTTATCACCATAAATAGTAATATATGAATCGTATACTTCACTAAATTCTTCATGAGGTCCAACTGTACCTAATGTTCCAAATTGGATTAACCAATAGACTCCATAAAGAACCATATATCCAATAAAGATTGCTTCAAATAAGAAGAATAGTATTCCTCTTAAAACTTGTCCACGAGCAATTGAACCAAAGCCCATAATCAAATATGATACTTTTGTCTTCCAATCGCCTTTTACGAATGTGACACAAATGTCAACAGCCTCATCTTTTACTTTTATTCCAAACTTCTTTATAACTTTCCATAGTTTGACGAAAAGTCCTACGAACCACTTTGGTATTCCAACAAAGAACATAAGAACATTGTAGAAGAATCTAGCAAATTTATTGAGTCTTAAATATTCTAAATCACTTAATCTCTTCACAAAAACCTCCTATTATAATTAACAAAAACAGGTTGAGGTCATATGACCACAACCTGTAATTACTTATATTAATTATTTAACTAAAGTAAGTTCAGCACTTCCGTCAGCATTAACAACTAATTTAACTCTGTAAGTTCCAGCTTCAGTAATCTTAACATTGTCGCCACCAGCAACGCCGTTAGCACCATAGTTCATATCCCAGCCTAAGCCTTGACGAACTTTGAATTCATCATCAACTGCGAATTCAATTTCACCAGATAACCAGCTACCATCAGCTTGGATTTCCATTTCAGCATCGAAATCCCAGTTATGACCAGCAAATTTACCAATTACTGTCCATCCGTGAGATGGGCTATATTTTTCAAGTGTTAATGATGAAGCAGTTCCAGTTGCCTTATCGTAAACTAATTTAACGAAGTAGTAACCTTCTTCTTCAACTTTAACATTGTCGCCACCAGCAACGCCATCTTTACCAAAGTTAACATCCCAAGATTTACCCTGACGAACTTTGAATTCATCGCCAGCCTTGAATAGGATAGGCTCAGTAGTCATGAATGTTCCTTCAGGTTTTTGTTCCATTTCAACGTCTGTATTCCAGTCGTATCCAGCAAATTTACCAATTACAGTAAATGCTTCTTTTTCATCTGTAGACATTGAGAATAAACCTTTGATTGCAGTTTCATAATCAGCTAATATAGTTCTTAATTCATCATCAGTTGTAGCGGTTTTAGCAGCTGCAGCATATGTCTTAGAAATATCCCACCAAGATCCATGGATTTGTCCTTGAGGATATGCATATGCATTTTGTTTAGCTAATGCAGCTAAAGCAGGGTCATTTTGAACAGCTTCGTTTTGTTGAGCTTTAAGGTTAGATGGACCCCAACCAACAGCTTCGAATCTTTCAAGTTGACAATCTTCATTTGTTAAGAATAATGCTAATTTTTGTAAAACAGCTGATCTCTTAGCATCAGTTTGAGGTTTAACACCCATTAACTTGTTACCAGAGAATGAACCTAAATGATATTCTTTTCCATCAACTGTGAAGCTTGGTAAATCTGTAGCAGCATAGTTAGCGCCTAAAGCACCTTTAACAGCACCAGATACCCAAGTACCACTAATTAAAATAGCAGCAGGGATAGCAGCTGAGAATTCAGCACCATCACTTGAAGATTTGTAAGATGTGCTCTTTAATAATTTTTGCATACCTTTTAATGCTACTAGACCTTTATCTGAATTGAAGTTGTCAGTTACAGCAGTAAATGTCTTACCATCAGAAGTCCATTCAGAAGTACATCCAGTTGCGAAGAAGAATGCAGCATTGTACCAACCACTAGTTTCAAGTTCCATACAGAACATCTTGTTAGCTTTTTCGCAGTCTTCAATTAATTTTTCTAAAGAATCTAGATGTTCTTCAGGAATAACGCTCTTGTCATAGTACATATAGTATCCATTATCAGATGTTAATGGATAGCACCATAAGTCTTCACCGAAAGTAGCAGCCTTAATAGCTCCACCATCGTTCAATTCTTTTACAGTAGCACTAGCATTCTTTCCTAGTTTTGCTAGAGCTCCAGCTTGTACAAGACGAACTAATTGGTCTTGTGCGAAGCAGAATATATCTGCACCAGCTTCAACGTCAGCGATCATTTGTGTAGCAGAATCAGATTCTGAAACACCTTCGATTGTAGCATTGATTTTGATGCCAGGGTTTGCTTGTTCAAATGCTTTGATTTGAGTTTCTGTCAAAGCAGCAACACCTTCTGTTTCTGATACCCATACAGTGATGTCATAAGTTCCTGATAAGTCATCACCTTCAGATGTACCAGAATTTGGTTTCTTACCACATGCAACGATTAGTGCACATGCGAAAACCAAAATCATCATAAAGAAAATTTTAGCAAATTTTTTCATAACTTTCTCCTTTTTCAAAAATATAAATAGTTAAAGCGATTTGCAAACGCTTTCTCAATTATTATTATACTACAGACAATAAAAAAGTCAACTAAAATGTACCCTAAAAGGGGCCAATAGATGCTTTTTTATCCATTATTTTAAGTAATTAAAAAATGCACCATTTTTTGGTGCATTTTATCTATCTAGCTGGCGCTACATTATCTTTATAATAGTAGTCCTCTAAGTTAGTTTCAAAGAATAAATCTTTATCAATTTCATAGTCTAAATAAGCATTTTTATGAACTTGGCTGAACTCACCACTTTCATCAACTGTTATTACAGTTGCTCCTCTTTGAAGTCCATAACTAGCTATACCAGAGTAAGCAGAGTTATCGATTGAATAACCATAACTTAACATAACGCCCTTATAAACTACAACTGCATTATTTACATGGTCATGACCAACAAAGCATGCTTCCATTGAATTAATGCCATCAGGTCCAAGCTCTTCAAATAGTTTGTCGTTCGCCTCAGGTGGAGTTTCAGTATATTGGCATCCGCCATACCAAATCCTTCCGCCCATCTTTTCACTCACTTCTTCGTCCCAAACACCTTCAATGTATTTAGTGTTAGTTGTATCATTCCAGTTATTGTCTTTAAGTTCACGGTATGCTACTTCAAATTCACCAATTGGAATATGGAAGAAGAATAGTGATT
>LVBR01000188.1 GCA_001604495.1 Acholeplasmatales bacterium Tener_01
GAAATCAAGAATGAAGGTAAGAAGAAGATTACTGCTGAAGATGAAGAAATGATCAAACAAAGAGCTATTGAAGAATATCTTCGTCAACAACAAGCAGCAAAAGCAGAAGCACCAGTTGAAGAACCTAAGGAAGAAGCTAAAGAGCCTGAAGATGCACCAAGTGATGATGCATTGGAAGAAGTAGTTGAAGAAGAAGACAGATAATAGATTTATATTTAATATTATATTTAACCTTATTGAAAGGATGTGATTCGTATGGAGGCGTTTTTAAATTGGTTATTCACCTATTTAACAACAATATTCCTTGGATTATGGAACGCAATTAAAAGCTTTTTTAATGCAATATGGCAATTCTTCGATTTTGCCACAATCTTTGGTCAAATCGATAACTATAAAAGAGGATTCAATGTAGCATCATGGATACTTTGTATTCTTACAATTTTGGTAGTATATGCAATTGTATCTGGTGTTGTCTTATTAATCGTTTTAGCAATCAGAAAATATGTAAGATTTCGTAGAACATTAGTTGGTAATGAAGACTTACTAGAAGAAATCGCTGACTTACATCGTGACATTGCTAAACTAACAAAAGACAAAGAGCGTATCTTAGCTTTAAAGGTTGACCCTACTGGATTAACTTACGACCAAATTCAAAAAGCTATCGATAAAGAAGATGGTGCCGTTACACCTACTGAAGGTGGAGAAGGCACTGAAGGGGCTCCTAAGAAAGAAGAAAGAAAGACTGATGCTAATGCTAAACGTTTCTATCGTTTATCAGCAGTTGATGACAAATATGAGTTCTATATTGCCCCTACATATGATGTTTCAATGAGTCTAGAAGATCTATGTAAAGATATTCGTAACTTTGCATGTAGTAGATCTCATTTGTACTATGAATTAAAGATTATCAGATTATTAATTGCCGGTTTAGCATCAACTAAACTTATCCTACTTCAAGGTATATCTGGTACTGGTAAAACATCACTACCTTATATGTTAGGTAAGTATTTCCAAAACGATGCCACAATCGCATCTGTTCAACCATCATGGCGTGATAGAACTGAGTTATTCGGTTTCTTCAATGAATTCACTAAGAAGTTCAATGAAACTGAAGTTTTAAAAAGAATTTATGAAGCATCATACAATGATGATATCAACGTAATCATTCTCGATGAAATGAACATCGCGCGTGTTGAATACTATTTCGCTGAAATGCTTTCTATTCTAGAAATGCCAAACCCTAATGAATGGCGTATTGACTTAGTTCCATCATCTTGGCCAAGTGACCCTGCTCACTTACAAGATGGTAAACTACAAATCCCTCAAAACGTTTGGTACATTGGAACAGCCAACAACGATGACTCAACATTTGCAGTTAGTGATAAGGTTTATGACCGTGCCATGGTAATCAACCTAGATAGTAAAGGTGTCGCATTCGATGCCCCTGATACTACACCTAAGTTTATCAGTTATTCATACGTTGAAGGTCTATACAAGAAAGCAATAAGTGATCGTCCAGTATCTAATGAATTACTTAAGAGAGTAAGTGATTTGGATATGTATGTAATCGAACACTTCCGCGTTGCTTTTGGTAACCGTATTATGAAACAACTTGGAACATTCATTCCAGTTTATGTTGCCTGCGGTGGAACTGAAAACGAAGGTTTAGACTACATCCTTGCCACAAAAGTATTCCGTAAATTCGAAGTACTTAACCTTGGTTTGATTCGTGATGAAATCAGAGGTTTAATAGCTTATATGGATAAGCTATTTGGTAAGGGCGAAATGAAAGAATGTATCGCATACTTACAAAGATTACAAAAGATGTCATATTAATTAATTGATTGGAAGTGATTTTGATGATGAATAATGAAACTAAAGAAAGCTTACTTAAGAAGTTATCTGAGTCTTCTTCAAGTTTTATTCAAGAACTTGCACAAGAGAATTCCATCTTCGCAACTATCCTTTCATTGATGAAAGATGGTAATGCATCAATTGAGCTAAAGAAGAGATATATCTTAAGAGCAATCGACCAAGTTTGGATTGAAACAATTGAAACATCACTTCCTTATTTAGACATCATTATTAGAAATCCTTCAAAATATTTAGAAGAAAACGAAGAAGTAATACCAGTTGAAATGGCTCGTAACATTACTGTTCGTTCTCTTCAACACCTTTCACAACATACTAACTTTATATCTAGAATTGAGGGCGATGAAATCACCCCAACAAAGATTTTAAATGTATGGCGTGATGAAACAATGTTAACTTATGAAAATAAGTTTGTTAACACATTAATTCACAGACTTTATGCTTTCGTCAATATGCGTTATGAGATTGCTAAAAACGTTGGTCAAGATACTAAGACTTCTTCAATCGAATTTAAAGAAGAATTTAGACACCAAAAGACTAAAGTTAAGATTAACATGACTATTGAGATGGAAGAAAGTGCTGAAAATGATCAAAGTGTAGAACGTAATTACACTTATTCATCTTCACTTTGGAAAAGATTAGTAAAACTTAACAGCATTATGTCTACTTATGTCAATTCTGTATTTTGTATGCAGATGGGTAAGAACTTCATTCGCCCTCCAGTAATGAGAACGAATGCCATCTTGAAAAACAAGAATTTGCGTCAGTGTTTGGCACTTTGGAGATTCATTGAGGGCTATGAAAATGCTGGTTACAATATGCTTATTCAAGAGAACTTAGAGAATGTCGATAGCGACTACATCAAAGATCTTTATGAAACATTAGCATTCCAATATCTATTATTTAGATACACTGTTAAAAATGAGTTTGATGATGAAGAAACTCTTGCTAATGAAATAACTGACAATGTATTAAATCCTAGGATTGTTGATGAATTCAAGGACATCGATGAGAATGAATTTGAAGTTGAAAATGATATCAATGATTACAAAGAACGTAATCTTCCAAGTTATGAAAGATTAAGATATCAAACTTTGTCACCTGAGGATGAGCTTTTGCTTCAAGACTTAAAGATTGCCCTTGATGCCGCAAACATTATTCGTGAAAAAGACGAAGAATATTTGTACTCAAATGCATCAATAATTGATCCGGGACTATTTGATGAAGACGAAGAGGAGAAAAATGAAGACGAAGAAGATATTTAAGACTATTCTTAATATTAGTAGTTACGTTTTAATCTTCTTTCTTTTTTCAATGTTAGCATTTGTTATCATTTCAAATTTTAGTGGTAAGATTGCTTTCATTGGTGGCAGAAGCCTAATGTGGGTGAAGACTGGTAGTATGGACCCAACAATTGAAGAGCGTAGCTACATTGTTGTTAAAAGAAGTGATGGTAGTGATATTGAAATTGGTGATGTAATCACCTTTAAATCACCAGATCCTTTACTAAAAGGTGCATACAACACTCATAGAGTTGTAAGAATTGATGCAAATGGTAATTTCATCACTCGTGGTGATGCCAATTTAAAAGAAGATGACTACGCTGTCAGTAAAGATAGAGTTGTAGCAAAATATGTAAGAAACTTACCAGTTTTAACAATATTTGGCCGTTTCCTAAGTGAACCAATTGGAATAGTAACAATCATTATGATAATGGTCGTTACTTGTATGCTTGTTTATTTTCCTGATGCTAAGAAAGTGTTAGAAGAAATGAAACAAGAAAAGATCAAAGAACGCGAAGCATTAATTGAAGAAAAAATACAAGAAGAAGTCAAAAGACTTAGTGAAGAAAACAAGAAAGGATAATTCGTATGTTCGATAAGACTAGACTAAAGAAAAAAATAGCAACCGTAAAACAAACAATTGCTTTTCTTGAGCAAAAACGTTCTCGTAGCCAAGCTGCTTTACTTGATGCATTTTTAAAAAATACATCTCCAAGCGATGAAGATGTTGATTTCTTCAACAAATATACAGAGCAAATCGAACTTGAAAGAAATCATTTGCAATATTTGTTAAAGGAATATGATGAATTAAAAAAACAAAAATAAAACTATATTAAAACAATTTTAAGTTTTAATAATAAAAGGTATTTATTATGTCAAACAAAAAGGAACTAATCAAGGTAATATCTCGTGTATTATTATGTATGGTTTTCTTTTTAATTATTACCATCTCTTTTGGTGCTTTGTTCATGTACAAAGATGATGTTGAAAGCGAAGCCTTATTCAGAGGTAAGTATTACACCGACGAAATGTGCGCATTGTACCAAGAAGGATTGGATAATCATAGAAGAAAAGTACTAAGAATTCAAGATGATATTAACCAACAAGAATTTACAGATAGACAAGAATTTCTTGACTACTTTAACCGTGTAATAATATCAAGTGAAACTGATGGTGCTCCTAAATATGGTCGATTCTACATTGATGGTGTCGAATACAAGAGTGACGGTGTAAAGTATGAGGAAAGTGAAAATAGCAAGATTACATCTAACGTTAATTCTCATGAAGTAATGTGTCTAGGTGTAATTGGTAGTGATAGACAATTCTCAGTTGAAACTATCGCCTATATTGTCCCTCTTAAAAACAATGAGTTCGCTGATTGTTTGATTTTATTCTATATCGAGACTGAAATAGTTCCTGAAGATACCGATTTAGATTTATCAAAGTTTCCAGTTAGCGAAATGAGTTTAATAGCTTCTCGTGAAGGTGAAGTATTATCATTCATTGAAGTTACTAATAACCAATTTAATTTGCATACTCACTCACTAATTTACGATAAACTGACTACAATTATTGGAGATAAAGACTTAATTGATGAAGTTACACGAAGCGTTTATAGTGGTAAAACTCAATCATTCCTATTTAAACTTAATGGTGCTAACTACGTCCTAAGTGCCGCATCTATTAAAAATAATGGCTTAACAACATTTACTATTATTACTATCTTTAGTGTAGATAACATTCATAGTATTGGTTCAAGCCTAACAGATACAGTATTAGTATTACTAATAACTTTCTCACTTTTAATAATTGGACTTTTAGTATATTCAATTATTACTCGTAATAAGATTCAAAGAATTAAAGTTGATAATGATACGCACTCAGTATTAAATATCGCAAAAGAAGAAAAGTTCATCAAGACTGCTAATGATATTTTGATTCGTAATCCAGCCACAACCTTTGCAATAATTGTTGCGGACATCAAGCACTACGAATATACATTAGAACAACTTGGTGAAGATAATATCTTTGATGGTTTAAAGAGAGTTAAAAACTTGCTAGTTAAGAGTTTACAGTTAGAGGAGACAATCGGTTACTTAAATAATGGTCGATTTGTATTTTTGATTCACTACCGTGATGATGAAATATTACAAGAAAGAATCAAACATATGACATTACTTGCTGGTTCTCAAGCATTTAAAGGTGGCAAGGGAGCAAGTATTAATATCTATGGTGGTATCTACTCTACAGATCGTAAGATTACACCAAATGTTGGTAAGATGATTGAACTTGCTATCAGTGCTGAAAATGCTACAGAATATCCTTGTGATTTCTTAGAATTCAGAATGTATAATGAGACAATCCATGAATCAGTTGTTCAAAATGACTACATCGAATTGAACATGGAACATGCCTTAGAGCACAAAGACTTCAAAGTATTCTTCCAACCTAAGCAAAATATTGCAACAGGTTTAGTTGATGGATGTGAAGCCTTAGTAAGATGGTACAACCCAGAAATCAATGACTACATGCAACCTGGTGTATTCATCCCACTATTTGAAAGTAACATGTTCATTATTAAACTTGACCACTACGTTTTCGAAAGCGTATGCGAATATATCAGTGATGCTATTGAAAATAGCATGCCACTATGTCCAATTTCAGTCAATGTTTCAAGAATCACCGCATCTCAACCGGATTTCTTGCGTTTCTACATTAATATGAAGGATAAATATAACATTGCCAATAACTTTATAACTATCGAGTTTACAGAAAGTTTCGCTTTTGAAGATTATAAGTCACTAAGAGAAATCATCACTTCACTTCACCAACACGGATTCAAGTGTTCAATCGATGACTTTGGAAGTGGATTCTCATCTTATAATATTTTGAAAGAGTTACCAATGGATGAATTAAAACTTGACCGTTTCTTCATCAAACAAGGTTTCTCTAATGAACGTGACTTGATGGTTTTATCATCAGTTATTGAACTTGGTAAAGAGCTTCACATGAAGGTTGTTCAAGAAGGTGTTGAAACAATTGAACAATTTAACCTTCTAAAGAGCCTTGGATGCCACACTATTCAAGGATTCTTGTACTCTAAGCCACTAGTTGTTACTGACTTTATTGCTTTCTTAAATCAAAAGAAAGTTTATTAATGGTTTTAAATATATAGAAATGGAGTAATAGTTTATGTCATTTTTATTTAATAAGCCTAACATAACAAGTAAAGATGTTAATAAAGCTTATGAACTATACCTTAAAGACAATAAACAAATAGTTCTTAGGTCTTTTGAAACTTATTATTTAACAAAGAGATATAAGACATTCTCTATTGGATCTATGATTTTTCCTTATGATAA
>LVBR01000189.1 GCA_001604495.1 Acholeplasmatales bacterium Tener_01
AACCCCCTAATTCGAACCATTTTCCAGTTTTTTTGGCAAAATCGATTCTAGGCGAAATTTTTGAGGTTTTTTAAGGTGTTCCATTTTGAATTTTCCGTGCATTTGCGCTCATCTGTGAAGAGTCTGCGAATCGCTATGGTTAGGCGTTTCTGGGCACCCAGGGACAAGTAGCAAAATATCCCTAAAATTGCCCAAAATTAACTATATTAAGAATAAAAACATATATACATATAACCATTTATATTTATATACATTTATATGTGTTTATGTATGTACATAATTATGTATTTTGTAAATAAAGGAGTGTGAAATCATGAATAGTACCCCATTTAAGAAGCGAAACAACCCACTTGATTCGACTGCTACAAAGACAGTTGCGCAACCTCAAACTCAAACTGAACCAAAAGTTGAAGAAAGAGTAGTGTCAGCACCTGTTCAAACAAGAAAATCAGCTGCAAAACAGGTTGTTATTGTGGAAGAAAGAATTAAGTACACAGCTACAATGGACAAAGGCTTAAGAAGACGTCTAAAACTTGCTGCTGCAAAGCGTGACGTTCAAATTTCTGAGTTTATTGAAGACGCTGTACTTGAAAAACTAGAAAGAGAAGGTGACTAATTATGCCTATAGTTTCTACTTTCTGTAAAAAGGGTGGAGTAGGTAAGAGTACCTTTATCGCTTTCTTAGGTCATTATTACGCTACGCAAGGCAAAAAAGTCCTAATTATCAGTGCAGATGACCAAAATAGTATCTTTAAGATCTTTGGTGCTGATGATAAAATCTTCGATAAGCAAGACGACTTCTTTGAATACCTTTTAGCAGGCAAAGCTGACCTTGGTGATGTTCTTCTTGATGTAAGAGAGAACCTATATTTGATTAAAACCTTAAATACTGATAAACTTTCAACAAAATTAACCCTTGAAAGATCACAAGAAAAGATGATTAGAAAGATTATTGAAGAATATGCTTCATGGTTTGACTACATCTTTATCGATTTCCCTCCTTCAAGTAATAGATTAAGTGAAGTTTTATTAGATTTAAGTGATGCAATTATTGTTGTAGTGGGATTAGACAGTCTAGGATTAGATGGGTTCTTCAATACAATCCAATATTTCTATGATAGTGATATTGATGTAGACCATATTAAGTACATCGTACCTAACAGTTTCAGTAAAAACCGCCGTGCTCCTAAGGTTTCACTTAACAAACTTACAGCACAAGCAGCCGATTTTACAAAACAAGCTGTTGTTCTACCTCCAATCTATGATAGAGCAATCGTTAAAAACCTTCAAGCTGAAGGAATTAGCGTTTTTGATAATGTAGAACTAGAACGTTACGATCAAAAACAACTTAATTTGTTGAAAGGTGAATTACTTGAATTGTTTAAGTTGATTGACCTTAATAAAAAGGATCCAGAACCTAAAAATAACTTAGCTTCTAAACTAGGAAAATAAAAAAAGAGCACTTAAATGCTCTTTTTTTATTTATATACATAAATATTTATTATGCTGCTCTTACTGGAAGAATCAATTCGATTAAATTAACATCATAATCTCCAGTAATAATGAATGGTTTAATTTCTCCAGTAAAGTGAATCTCTACTTCTGATGAATTAAATGCTCTTAATGCTTCTAAGAAGTAAGCTGAACTGAATGTGATTTGGAATTGGATTGGATCAGAACATTCTAATAGGTTAAGTTCTTCTTTAGCATCTCCTATTTCGTTTGTTGTAGAAGTAATTTCACAAGTTTTATCAGCGTTTAATGTGAATTTAATGATATTAGAAGCTTCATTACTGTTAAAGATGCTTACTCTTTCAACAGAAGAAATCAATTCGTTCTTATTAAACTTAACAGATGTTAAGAATTGAGTAGGAATTAATGCATCTGTGTTAGGGAATGTACCATCAATTAGTCTTGTTAAATATTTTAAATCTTTATATTTGAATAATGCTTTAGTCTTTGAGAAGTGGATTTCAATTACGTCTTCGCCTTCTTCAACAATCTTATTAAATTCATCTAAGCACTTAGCGGGGATAACTATCTTAATTTCAGGGTATTCATGGTCAAATACCAACACTTTTCTAGATAAACGGTAGCTATCTGTTGAAACAACTTTCATTTCAGCACCAGATGTTTGGAAAGAAACACCAGTAAGAATAACTCTTGCTTCAGATACAGAAGCTGCAAAAGTTGATTTTCTAATAATTTGTTTTAAATTAGCTGCATCAATTGTAATAAATGTCTTTGATTCATCAAATGAGATAATTGGATAATTATCTTTATCTAATCCTTTTAGTGTGAAATCACTTCTGTCTGCCAAGATCTTGATTGAATTGTCTTCATAACTGATAAAATCAATATCTTTCGATTCAGTTTTCTTAACTAGTTCGATTAAATACTTACCAGGTGCTACAAATGCACCTTCTTCTTCAATTCTAAGAAGTTTTCTATCTTCAATTTTGGCTTGGATTGATATTTCATTGTTAGATGCTGTCATCACAATATTGTTTTTAGTTACTTCAATTTTAATTCCCGTTAAAACAGGCATTTGAACCTTAGTTGATAGGGCTTTACTGACTGCAAAAAGGTTTTGAAGTAGAAGATCACGATTAATACTAAATTTCATGTTTGTCTCCTTTAATTTATTTAATTTTAATATTCTTTTTTACTTTTATTATTAAGCGATGTGGATAAGTGGATAATTTATTTCTTTAAGGCTTTATCTACAGCCTTTTTAATATTATCTACATCCAATTTTGCCATGTTATTTTCTTGTAACATGGTTTCTATCTTGTCAACTCCATGAGAAACGGAAGAATGGTCTCTTTGACCGAAAGAAGATCCGATTTCATCAAGACCAATACCATATTCTGATCTTAATACAAACATTGCTAAATGTCTAGCATAAGCAAGTTGCTGTTTCCTTGAAGAAGAAATTAGATCTTTTACAGATAAATGGCAATACTTAGCCACTTCCTCTTTGACGATTTCGATCAAATTAGCATTTCTATCGTCTCTTGAATCACCTTTTTGCTTAGGTAAGATTCCTTCTAGTGCAGTCACAATGTTATCTTTAGTAAATGGAAGGTTCATACATACGCAATAAGTAACATAAGTTCTTAAAGCACCTTCTAAATCACGGATGTTGTTAGGGAAATAATCTGATATTTCTTCTAACACTTCAAGTGGAACATCTGATGGATCCTTAATAAGAGTAGATAGTTTACTCTTTAAGATATTTATTCTTAAATTTCTATCTGGAGATTTAATATTTACACTTAATCCCCAGCTAAAACGAGATTTAAGACGTTCCATCATATTTTTAAGTTCGTTAGCAGGTTTATCTGAAGTAATAACTACTTGTTTGTTTTGATTTACCAAACTATCGAACAATTTAAAGAATTCTTCTTGTGTTTGAATTTTGTTTTCTAAGAATTGAATATCATCTACTAACAAAACATCAGCATTGTGATATTTATTATAGAAGTTTTCAATATTATTAGATGGATTCTTAGAATTTGTAGCTAAGAAGTAATCTTGAGCAAATTGTTGACTTGTAACATATACAATATTTGTTTCAATGTTGTTATCTAAGATATAATGACCAATAGCAGTCATTAGATGGGTCTTACCAAGACCAACATCACCAAAAATATACAAAGGATTATATAATTTCTGAGGTGTCTCAGCAACTTTCATGGCATATAAGAAGGCAGCTCGATTACTTTCACCTACTTCAAAGTTCTTAAAAGTATAAATTGGTGAAAGAACTCTTGAATGTTGAGGCGAAGATGATGGAGTAACTAAAGGATTTTCTTTACGCTTCTCTTTCTCTTTTTCAGCTTCTTCCTTTGTAATGAACTTAAACTTCTTATGTTCGGGAGTGAAAGTCTTTAATATTTCGTTTAAAGCATCGTTATAGAATGTTTCAATACGAAACTTATTAAATTGTAGGGGAACAATAACGTATATATAACCATTTTCTTCTTTTAAAACATCAGTTGCTTCAGAAAACAGTTCGTTATAGTCATCTTCAGATATTTGTTGCTTAAAAACATCTAAAGTCTTATTCCAAAGAGATAATGCTTCATCCATACATAGAGCCTCCTTTCATATTTATATAATACCACAAAAGACCACAAATATAAACAAAAATTTTAAAAAGATATCCACAAATAAACACAGCCACTACTTACCATAAAATGATAGTCAAAAACACCCAAAATATGCACTTATAAAGTATATATATAATATATAGAAAGAGCACTTGCTAATTTTAGCCAAATTATCAAAAAATATACAAAGTGGAAAAAGAAACATTTCAACACACAAATAAGCAAAAAAGTTAATAACTTTTTGATAAATAGCCGATAATAACAAAACAATTGAAAAAAAAGAAAAATATGTTAAAATTATATAAGTAGATAGCAAAGGAAAAAGGCAAAAAGCCTTATTATACTAATATGAAGAAAAAAGAGACTAAAGAAATACAAGTTAATGAAAAACAAAGCTTCTTCTCATTTCCTCAAAGAGCTAACAATCTAACGATTCTGTTTATATTGTTAGTTTATTTGATTGTTGGGGGAGTGGTAGCATTCTTAATATCACCTAATGTTAATTATACTGTTGTCCCAAGTTATAAACATGAACTAGGTGATGATACCGTTTCAACATATTTAAGAATAACATCAAGTGTTAACAAAGAAACAAGCGGTTTTAATACAAAAGAATCAATAACTATTTATTTAGATCGTAATGTTAATGATACTAACGAATATGTTGTAAATTATGAGTTTAGCGGATTAACTAAAAAAGATAATATTGATTATATGTATACTGGCGCAAGATCTAACTATGTTACTTTACCAATGACACATACTGTTAAAAGCCAAGTATCAATAAAAGATGGTGGATTTAAAGCAATATTCGGTAAAATTAAGTATCATATTAAAGATACAGAAGATAGTGATAAAGAATATAAGTTTAAAGAAGAATTAATCACGCTAAATAAGAGTGAAATAAAGAGAATCAAAAATACCGACAGAGATTTTGATGGACTATTTAGATTCACAAAAACTTTAATTGAAAAAATGGGTGAAGACTATTCAAGTTTAAGTTTGAATGTTCAAATCGAAACAGAAGATAAATATCATCTTGATTTTCAATCATTCATTGTTTCAAGTGACGGAAGTATTTATCCTGTTATAGGTTTTTACGGATACTATTCAGTAAGAAAAAACGTTCTTACTGGTTTTACAACAATTTCTTCTAACTTAGATATTAAGTATTTTATCGTAAAAGCGAACTTCTACGATGCTAATGGCAAACTTAGAAGATTCTCTTATATCGAAGAAATAGAATGAAAAAAGTTCTTGACATTTTCATTGATTTGATGTAAAATAAAATAGCATAGTTTATAGGAGGTGCTTCACATGAAGGCTGTAGGAACATATCAACCAAATAAGCATAAACACAGTGTTACTCACGGATTCCGTGCTAGAATGTCAACTGCTAACGGTAGAAACGTTTTATCACGTAGACGTGCTAAAGGCAGAAAAGTTTTATCTGCTTAGTTTAAATAGAAAAATCTTGGACCACCTGTATGTCATTTATTAACAGTGGTCCATTTTTTATTTAAATATGAATAGAAAATATAGTTTAAGAAAAAACAAAGAAATTGAGCAATTGGTTAGATATAGGATCAGTGTAGGCAATAAATACTATGCTATTTATTACCATGTATATAATGGTGAACCTCAAATTGCCTTTTCTGTATCAAAAAAGAACGGAAACGCTGTTGAAAGAAACTATCAAAAAAGAGTTGTTAAAGAGATTTTAAGACCCGTTATTAAAGACTTATATGGTTATAAGTTGTTGGTTGTAGTAAAACCTCTAAGTAAAGAACTCTCTTTTGATGATAAGAAAAATAATATATTGTATTTAATCAGCAAAATTAGAAAGGAGATAGTGTGATGAAGAAAGACACTTTATATAAGTTAAGATATTTACTTGCCTTATTAGTGATAGTTGCTTGTCTTGTTTTAGTCGCATGTAGAAGAGGCGATGCAACTCAAATAACATATAACCCTATCTATGGATTCAAATTCCCATCATGGGACTTTCTTGTATGGCCTATGGCTGCTTTAATGTATGTCTTAGGTAAACTATTCGGTGGTGAATATTTCTTAGTTATCATTGTAGCTACAATAGTTGTTCGTACAGCTGCATGGCCAATTTATGCTAAGAGTAACGATATGACTCTTAAAATGCAATTAATGGCTCCAGAAACTGCAAAGATTGAAGCTAAATATGCTGGTAAGACAGATCAAGATAGTTTGCAAAGAAAGCAAATGGAAACAATGCAATTATACAAGAAGTATGGTGTTGGCTTAGGCGGCTGCTTTATGCCTTTCTTACAACTTCCAATATTCATTGCATTCTATGAAACTCTACGTAGAATTCCTGTAACTAGAAGTAGTTATATTGTTGAAAATGCTGTTGGAATAACTTCAAAACTTCCATTAGATTTTGACTTTTTAGATGGATACATCTTTAATATTGACTTATTCAGCGATATGAGTATCGGTGGATGGCAAAAAACAGGTATTTGGATTTTGGCAATACTAGTTGCCTTAACACAACTTGCCAGTCAAATATTATTAAATATTCGTCAAAAGAAACAAAAGGAAGCAATGCAATCAGATATACCTGCATATCGTAGACCTGAAAAGACAGATCAACAAAAACAATCTGAAATGATGATGAAGGTTATGATGTATGGTATGCCAGTTATGATGGTTCTATTCATTATTAGAAGCCCAGCTGCGCTAGGTTTGTATTGGTTAGTAGGTAATATTTATTCTGCACTACAAAGTTACATTGGAAGCAGAACAGGATCAAGGAGAATGCAAAAACTTAAAGAGAAAATGGATAAAAAAAGATAGGTATTAATATGAAAATTAAGAATTACGAAGTAAAAACAATAGATGAAGCTAAAGAATTAGCTGTTAAAGATTTTGGTGTTTCAATTAATGATATTGAATTTAGCGTTGTTAAAGAATCAAAAGGATTCTTAGGAATCGGTGGTAAAATTGAAGTTGAAGCTAAATTAGATGTTGATGGAATCGAAAAAGGAAAGAAATACATCAAGATGATTTTAGACCAAAACGGTATCGAAGGCATGATCGAAAAGAAGGTTCGTGGCAATAATGTTGAATTTAACATTGATGCTGGTGAATTTAATGGATACTTAATTGGTAAAAACTCAAGAAACCTTATAGCTCTTCAAGCATTAGTTTCAACAATCGTTAATAACTACTACGAAGGCGACGATTTAAAGATCGTTTTAGTTGATGTTGGTGGATATAAGAAACGTCGTGAAATGAGTATTGAAAGCATGGCTGTTGAATATGGCAAACAAGTAGCTAAAACTAAACAAATCATTAAGTTAGATAATCTAAATGCATATGAAAGAAAGATTATTCACAATAAACTATCTTCTTGGAAAGATGTACAAACTCATTCTGAAGGTGAAGAACCTAATAGAGTATTGATTATCGAACCTAAACACTAAAAAAATAACCTCACTTGCGTGAGGTTTTTTATTATATTCAATCATAGATTGAATATAAAAAAAAAAAATAACCTCACTTGCGTGAGGTTTTTTATTTATTGTTGTGATTTAATAAAATCAATAAATGGATTAATATTCTTATTTACTTTGAATTCTTCTAACAAAGCAAAGTATTGTTCTTTCTTATCTTTGTAAATAATTATAGGTTTGAATCCATTTAAT
>LVBR01000190.1 GCA_001604495.1 Acholeplasmatales bacterium Tener_01
ATTTGGAAAATACTTATCTGATTTAAGAAAAAAACAAGACTTAACACAATCTGAAGTGGCAGATAAGTTGAATTTAACTAGACAAGCTATCTCTAGATATGAAACAGGTGATAGTTTCCCTGATATTTCGATTTTAGTTGAAATAGCTAATATTTATGAAGTATCTTTAACGGATTTAATTAATTCTGGTAACCCAACACTTGGAGAATATATTATTTTAAATAATATTGCTAATAACAATAATGATGTTATAGTTAATGATTTGAAGGATTTAGAAAACTTAGCACCACTTATTAAGCCAAGTGTCTTAGAAAGACTATCTAAGAACTTAGCACAAGATGGAATTAATATAAATAGTTTTATTAATCTTGCTAATTATTTAAGTGATGATGCGGTAGTTGATATTGTTTGTTCTAAGAAGTTAGTTGATATGGATACGGGCTTTATTGAAAAACTAATACCGCTTCTTGATGGACAATCAAGAATAAAGATTTTTGATAAAATCCTTAACTCAGAACTTGACTATCGATTAGTTAGATCACTTGTAAGTGATTATTATATGTATGAACTTGTGGAAGCGAGTATTATGGATGGTATTTTACCATTTGAAGCGCTAAAGTATGCTGAACTTGGCTTACATGATGCAAGAAGTAAAGATGTCCATAAATAATATAAAAATAATGGTTGATATAAAGTAAATATAGTTTTACTTTATATCAATTTTTTATTATATTTTCCTATAGTATTGAAAACGAAAAAAAACTATGATAAACTTTTTTTAGATCGATGTCGAAAAACTAAAGAAAAGCAAAAAATGAGGTATAAATAATGAAAAAAATGTTGCTTTCTTTGGTCAATATTATAATTATAAGCGGAATTTTAGTATTTGTTATTCTATATTCGCGTTTTGACCGAAAAAGAGATTATGAAAATCAAATATTAAGCTTTGAAAATATGACAGTGACTATGGAAGCTATTACTGAAAACTATCTTCAAGGCGAGCAAGGTATATGCGATGTGTGGAGCACATATATCAATAATAAGCACATGACACTTGAAGAAGCAACAGATTTCATACGTTCATCTCATGTTATAAAAAGTACATCTGCTCATCTAATTGATGCGAAGACATTACAAGGTTTATCTACTAGAAAACATATTACATCAGATACTTATGAAGTGTCGTATGCAAGTATTGATATCTTTGGTGATATGAAGTGGATTGCACCAGTGGGTGAAGCTATTAACATTTCAAGAGCATACACTAATCCGATGAATGGTGAACAATCATTAGCATTTATTAACTGGATTACTGTTTATGATGAAGTAACAGATGAAGCAAAAGATGTGCTTTTATTAAGAATTGTTCCGGTATCCGATTTGGAAGAAAAATGGGTATTTCCTCAAACAGAGTTTAAGAATTCTGAACTATCAATTATCAATGCTAATGGTGACTACATCATTAAAGGTACATCTTATAAGAGCAATAACTTCTATGAATTCTATAGATCATGGAATGAAATAAATAACAATGATTTCCAAAAACTAAAAGAAACAACAAGTAATGAAACTGGAAGTTTTATGATGGTTGATTCTAAGGGTAATAGTTGTATTATTGCCCATACGCCTGTCGTTACTTCTAATGGATGGGTAATGTTAAACTACATTCAAAATTCTATGATTAGTCCTGAAAAGTCTGATTGGCTAGTTATTACTGTCATTTCTTTTGGTTTATTATTCTTACTTGCAATTAATACAGTATTCATGCGAATATTTAATAAACGACTTCAGCAGATGACTGTTGCGGCGGAGGCTGCAAATAAAGCCAAGACTAACTTCTTATCAACAATGTCACATGACATTCGTACTCCAATGAATGCCATTATCGGCTTAACAACAATCACCGAAAAGAAGATTGATGATGAAAAGACTGTAAAAGAAAACCTACATAAAATATCACTTGCTAGTAACCACTTATTAACCCTAATAAATGACGTATTAGATATTTCAAAAGTTGAAAGTGGTAAACTTAGCCTTAATCCTTTAGCATTTTCACTGGTTGATTTGATTGATACACTAGTTAATATCTCTCATCCAATGATCAATGAGAAGAATATTGATTTTAACTTTAGAGTTGATAATGTCAGCGAGGAATATTTATATGCTGACCAAATTCGTTTGAATCAAATATTTATTAACATTCTATCAAATGCTATTAAATATACACCTAGTTGTGGTAGAATCTGTGTTGATTTAAAAGAAGAAGCAAGCGAAAAAGAAGGGTATGTTAAATTAATATTTAGAGTTAGTGATAACGGAATGGGTATGAGTCCAGAGTATATGAAGACAATGTATCAACCGTTCTCTCGTCAAACTGATTCCCGTGTTAATAAAATCCAAGGAACTGGTTTAGGTTTAGCTATTACTAAGAGTATGGTTGAACTTATGGATGGTACAATCGACTGTGAAAGTGAACTTGGTAAAGGTACAACCTTTACAATAACACTTAACCTACAAATATCTGAAAACAATATGGGTGATGTAAAACTTGATCCAATCGATATATTGATTGTTGATGACGATGAAGTTTTACTTGAAACTGCTACAAATACCCTTGAGTCACTTGGTGCAAGGTGTGATAAAGCACTTGACGGTGCTTCATCAATTGAACTAGTTAAGAAAAAACTAGATGAAGATAAGATGTATGATGTCATTATCATTGACTGGAAGATGACGGGAATGGATGGAGTTGAAGCATCTCAAAAGATTAGAGAACTTGTTGGTGAGAAGACTCCAATATTACTTGCATCAGCATATGATTGGTCAGATGTAGAGAGTGCTATTAAAGATGCATCAATTAATGGCTTCATTGCTAAACCATTATTTAGAACAACTCTATATACTAAGATTAATGAACTTCTTAAGAAAGAGGTCATTACTACTGAACTTGAAGATGAATACCTTGATATTAGAGGTATGAAAGCATTGATAGCAGAAGATAATGAAATTAACTGGGAAATCATTAGTACCCTACTTGATATGTATGGAGTTGGAGCTGTTCGTGCAGAAAATGGTCGAATCTGCGTTGAAAAACTTAAAGAAGCCGATCTTAACGAATTCGATATGGTATTTATGGATATTCAAATGCCTGAGATGACAGGCTTAGAAGCAACAAGAATAATCCGTAAATTTGATAACGAAAAAGCTAATATTCCAATTAT
>LVBR01000191.1 GCA_001604495.1 Acholeplasmatales bacterium Tener_01
CATTTGCAGGGTTTGCAAAAATACATCCGGATTTAAAAAAAGAATTATCTAAAGAAGAAATTCAATATTTAAATAATAAAATTAAAATTAAAGTAATTTTTTTGCAAAATGATTTTAGTCCTTACTGGTTATTTTTAAATAATCACGGTTTTGGCATAAATAAAGATTACCTCGATATTTTTCTTGAATATACAGGATTACAATGCGATACAATCATTGCAACTTGCGAAAACGCTTTAAAACTATTGGAAACTGAACAGGCAGAGTTAATTCCGTTTATCACCAATTTTTATCAAGGAAACCAATTACTATTCTCAAGCAAAATAGTTAAAACAAATCTGGTAATTATTTCAAGAAATAAAACTTTAAATAAACTTACTGATTTATCAGGGAATAATGTGGCTGTAGGAAAAAATATTTATATAAAAAAAATTCTTGAACAGGAAATTGCAGGAATTAACGTTATTGAATATGATTCCGAAGATAATGCTCTTGATGAATTAGAAAAAAATGCTGTAGATTTTTTGGCAGGAGAATATTTTTCATTATTAAATAAATTAAAAAACAAAAATCTAAAATTTAAAATAAATAAAAATTTTGAGACAATTAGTATTTATTTTGGAATAAATCAAAAAGATGAATTACTTTTAAATATAGTAAATAAAGTTTTCGCAATTATTGATTCGAAATTTAAATCAAACATTTTAAAAAAATACAATGTAAATAATAATATAGATTTTGATTTTGTTTTATATCCCGAAGAAATAGATTATATAAATTCATTACCGGTTTTAAAAATAGGATATAAAACTTTCAGAATTCCTTTGGAATATTCCGAAAATGGAGAGTTAAAAGGATTTCTACCCGAAATAAATAATCTGATTTTTAAAAATATTAATCTTAAAACGCAATCTATTGCTTACGATGATTTTGATAAATTGCTAAACGACCTAAAAACCGGAAAAATTGACATAATTGCAGGATTAAACTATAATCCAGAAAGAGCAAAATATTTTCTGTTTTCTGATTCTTACTTTAAAAATTCATTTGTTTTAATTTCAAAAGAAAAAGATATAAATAGTTTATCGCAAGCCGAAAATCAAACTGTGGGAATTTATTCTTCGTATTGGATTAAGGAAGAATTAATAAAAAGATATCCTCAAACAAATTTTACTAGCTACTTAAATTTTGATAAACTTATTGATGACTTAAATTCTGAAACCATTGACTTTGGCATTCTCCATAAATATTCTTATTTATATTTTAAAAATAAATTAGACAAAAACAATATCAAATTGTGTTTTGAATTACCATTTCAGGAAACTGTATGTTTCGCAATCAACGAAAAGCATTACCAATTATTGCCAATTTTGAATCGAGCTATTCATAATACCAATCCCGAGACAATCAGCAATACAATATTATCATGGCACATCCAAAATTTTCAAAATAAAGAAAAATCAAATTACAATCTTTTAATTATATGTATAATATTATTTTTTGTTATAGTTCACATTTTTGTTATCATATTCTTAAGAAAACAATTTAAAGAAAAAATAAAAACAAATCAGAAACTTTATGAAATCAAAAATAAAAATTCTGAATATCAAAGAATTTATAATAATTTAATGGATGTTTATTATAAAATTGATTTTAACGGTACTATTCTTGATATCAGCCCTTCGATAACAGAATTTGGCGGGTATTTACCCGAAGAAGTCATCGGTAAGCCTGATGCATTTTTTTACAATGATGTTTCAGAAAGAGAATTAATATATAAAAAGTTTTATGAAAAAAGGGAACTTATAAACGAAAGAATTCATTTAAAACATAAATCAGGAAAAATTATTCCTATATCGTTAAACACCAAAATAGTTTTTGATGAAAACAAAAACCCTTTATTCATTGAAGGTTTTTTAAGAAATGTTGAAACAACTGCTAAACTTGAAAAGGAACTTGAGAATACCATAAAAAAATTAGAATTTATAATTGAAATGGAAAATATTGGAATCACTTTAATTTTACCTACAAATAGAACTTTTTCAGCAAATAAAATATTCTACAAGTTTTTTGAATTATCTTATGA
>LVBR01000192.1 GCA_001604495.1 Acholeplasmatales bacterium Tener_01
AATTATTAGAGTCGATTATTTAGAGCGACCAAAGATATCAACAATCTTTGTTGTGATAAAGTCAGTTGCGATATCGTTCTTTCCGCCTTCTGGAATGATAATATCAGCATATTTCTTTGATGGTTCAACAAATGCTAAGTGCATTGGTCTTACTGTTGTTAAATATTGTTCTACAACACTATCGATTGTTCTTCCACGATCTCTTGTGTCACGTTTAAGACGTCTTATGAATCTAATATCGTCATCTGTTTCAACAAATATTTTGATATCAAACATTTTTAAAAGTTCAGGAATAGCAAATACCATTATTCCTTCAACAATAATAACATTTGCTGGTTCAACAACCACTGTTTCATAACTTCTATTGTGGATTGTAAAATCATAAATTGGTTTTTCAATGGCTTTTCCGCTCTTAAGTTCTTTTAAGTGTTTAACAAGCAAATCTGAGTCATAGCTTGATGGGTGGTCGTAGTTGATTTTTGTTCTTTCTTCAAATGTTAGATTATCTTGTTTTTTGTAATAATCATCTAATCTGATTACTTCAACTGTTCCATATTCGATTGTGGCATCGTAGACAGCTTTTGCTAGAGTTGTTTTTCCTGATGCAGTTCCACCAGCAATTCCTATAATAGTTGTTTTCATAATTTCCTCCAACTTTTCCACTAATATGATATCACAATGCATAGAAAAAGACAAAATAAAAACCAAATTCTTTCGAATTTGGCATTTATTAATTATAGAACTCTAGGTAAAACAAATCCAGCGATAGTTAAAATTAAAATTACCCAGAACAATACTTTCCAGAATGTGTGTAATGTTCTTGCATAACTCCAAGCTGTTGCAAATACAACAACTAGTAAGAAAACAAGTTCAATAGTTGGTAAAATTCCAGTAGGAATATTTAAACCAGCAAGTTTGTTAGTTGTTTCAATAACTAAGCACGCAGCAGTAATAACTATAGCTAAAAAAGCTAATAATCCTAAAAGATTGTTTTTAGATTCTTTTCCCATAATATACCTCCGTCGCATTAATTATAAAACAAGAAAAATGATATGTGAATAAAAAAAATAAAAAAATATGAAACAATTTTTGTTATTATGGTGATTATTAGTGACAAATATTAAATAGTTATACCCTTTATGTTGAAAAAAAGTGGCTTGTTTGGTATAATTACAAAATATAGATTACATGGAGTAATAAAATATGAAAATATTTAAAAGATTTACTGATGGGGTTTTTAATCCTAGCAATATAAATAACTATACAAGCGATAAAAGAGGATTTACTGTGATCTATTTCTTCATTTTGGTGCTTTTAATGATTGTTCCATCTACCTTTACAACAATCCTTTCACCAGTTGTTTCATATGAAGATAGAGCCAGTTTACGTGAGACTTTTTATCATGATGCTACATCAATTCCATTTTATATTCATAGCAATATCTTGTTCAATAATGATCATGATAATAGCTTTGTATATAAGAAGGTTGTTGGGGAAAGAACAATGCTTGTTATTAAAGCCAATGATGATATTGAAACATCAACTCGTTATTCAACAATCATTGAATTTAATAGAACAGGTGTTTTTATCCAACAATTTGGTATTCGTAGACTTTTATTTGGTTACAATGAGTATGAAGAATTAAGTAGCATTAACTTTAAAGATGCTTATGAAAATGATAGTAAGTTTTGGGATAATATATTTAGTGTTTTAGATAATGAAATTCCAAAGCAAGAAGTGATTTATAAAGGCTTTAATATCTTAGTTAGTTTTGTATCAACTGCCTTGTCACTTGCCCTTTGGAGCTTGATATTTACTATTTTTAATAAATCAAGTAATAACAAGGTTACATTCTCTAAATACTGGCAACTTATGATCTATATTCTTACTCCTTACGCTGTATGTTATACTCTAAGCAGGATGTTTGGATTTGGAATACTATATTATATTGGTCTGATTTGGACTGTTATTAACGTTATGAGATTTTCTCAAAGAATCGTAATTATAAAAGGAGATGATAACGATGAGTTATAATCATAAAGAGATAGAAGCAAAATGGAGAGAATATTGGGCTAAAAATAAGACATTTAAGACTGATGTTTGGGATTTTTCGAAACCTAAGTTTTATGCTTTGGATATGTTCCCATATCCAAGTGGCGTTGGTTTGCATGTAGGTCATCCTGAAGGCTACACTGCCACTGATATTGTTTCAAGAATGAAGAAGATGCAAGGATTTAATGTGCTTCACCCAATGGGATTTGACTCATTCGGTCTTCCTGCTGAACAATATGCAATTAGCACTGGTAATCATCCAGATGGATTTACTAAGAAAAATATTGAGACATTTAAAAACCAACTAGTTATGCTTGGTTTTGGATATGATTGGGATCGTCAAATTTCAACATGTGACCCATCATTCTATAAATGGACACAATGGATTTTTAAACGCCTTTATGAAGACGGACTAGCTAAAAGAGTTGATATGCCAGTTAACTGGTGCGAAGAACTAGGAACAGTACTAGCTAATGATGAAGTAGTTGACGGTAAGAGTGAACGAGGAGGCTACCCTGTTGTAAGACGTAATATGAAGCAATGGGTAATCGATATCCCTAAGTATGCAGAAAAGTTGTTAGCTAATTTGGATGAACTTGATTGGCCTGAATCAACAAAAGAAATCCAAAGAAATTGGATTGGTAAGTCTGTTGGTGCTCATGTTAAGTTTAAAGTAGCTGGTAGCAATGAAGAATTCACAGTTTTCACAACAAGATGTGACACTTTGTTTGGTGCAACATACTGTGTACTTGCTCCTGAACATGAACTTGTTAAGAAAATAATGAGTGATGATAAAAAAGAAGAAGTTTTAGCTTATATCGATGCTTGTAGCAAAAAGAGCGATATGGAAAGAACTGAACTTAACAAGGATAAAACTGGTGTATTCATCGGTGCTTATGCCATTAACCCTGCAAATAACAAACAAATCCCTATTTGGATTAGTGACTACGTTTTAGCAACATACGGAACAGGTGCTATTATGGCCGTTCCTGCTCATGATGAACGTGACTATGAATTTGCTAAAAAGTTTGGTATTGAAATTATTCCAGTACTTGAGGGTGGCGACATCACTAAAGAAGCTTACACTAAAGATGGACTTCACATTAATTCC
>LVBR01000193.1 GCA_001604495.1 Acholeplasmatales bacterium Tener_01
ATACACTTTTTTTATAAAAAGTAAATAAATTAAAAGGGGGCCAAATTATTCGCTGGCCCAAATTAGTTTTTTAACGCTTTAAATAAATACATTAACTTCTTCTAATATGTTAATTTTAGCTTGGTTTTTAGAAATCTCAGTCAAGTCTTTTGTTATCTTATCAAAGTCCTCATATTTTACTTCGTAGTATAGATAGATTTCTTCTAAAAACTTCTTATCATATAGCTTTTCATTTGCGAGTGTTTTCATAATGACGTTAACTTGTTGGTAAGAGGTTGTGATTTCTATCTTTAACACTTTAGTGAGTGTAAGTAAAGTAGCGCTATTAACCCCAAGTGATGCACTACTTGAATACGCTCTAACCAACCCACCTGCCCCAAGCTTTATACCACCAAAGTATCTAGTAACGATACACAAAACGTTGGTTAGATCATTTTTCTCTAGGGCACCTAGTATTGGCATACCGCTAGTACCGCTTGGCTCACCATCATCTGATGCCTTCTTTTGGTCGCCTTCAAGGCCTAAAATGTATGCATAACAATTGTGTGTTGCATCATAATAAGTCTTTCTAACATTTTGAAGGATTTCCTGGACCTCTTCAATGGAAGATACTGGGTAGAGGCTTGTTATAAACTCACTTCTATTAATTGTTTGATTTACTTTTACAAATTCTTTTATTGTTTTCATATGATAATTATAAGTTATTTATTATTACCATACAAGTGAAAATAAAAAATAATAGTAATATAGCGCTATTTAGGGTATAATAAAAATAGATAAGGAGTAATCCAATGTTTAACTATAAAGAAATACTAGAAAAGTCAAGAATAATCCTAAGAGCTATTAGTAATAAGGGTTACCACGCATATTTAACAGGCGAAAGTGTTGTTAATGCTGTTTTAGGAATTGATTCAAATTCCGTTAACATTTCAACAAACGCTCCTTTAGATGAAGTTAAGATGCTTTTTTACGGATATGAAGTGAAAACTAAGGGTGATTATAGTCTATTAATCAACTATGAAGATGTTAAATTCACAGTTAAACACTTCTTGAAGGAATTGAAAGATGGTAGATTAGTTGAAGGTGATAACTTAGAAGATGATCTTCTTGCAAGTCCTTTTACAATTAGTGCCCTAGCAATGGGATTAAATAATAAGATTACTGATGTTTATGGTGGCTATAAAGATATCTCTAAAAAGCGCCTAGTGATTCCTAAAAATAAAAAGAAAAGACTAAAAAATAACCCAATTATTGCATTCGACGGGCTAGATTATGCAAGTAGTCTTGGCTTTAGTGTAGCGTCATCTTCTGCATTTGCAATTAAAAGATCAAAAGAAGTTAGAAATATATCACTTGATAAGCAACTTGATTATATTTTGTCTGCGATTAAGAGCACACATACAAAGAGTGTACTTAAATATCTAAAGAAGACGCGTTTATATAAATATATGCCGATCTTTGGTGGTGAATTTAATCATCAAATTAAAAAGAAACAAAAAGTTGATAGTGATACATTCATTCAAATGGCTTTAGTTAGATCTTTAAATGAAGAAAACATCACAAAAGAAGATTATGAAAAATGTATTGGATTAACTAAAAATCCTGATATGACTAATAATATTGTGAGCTTAGCTGTTAAGGTAAATAAAGGTGATTATAAAAAGATTGATTTATTTAACTTTGGATTAGATGTATCCCTTGCAAGTAATAATATCAATTATTTACTAGGATATGCTCCTAAACGTACTAAGAAGATTGAAAAAGAATATAATGATCTAATAATCAAATCAAATAGTGAAATCAAATACTTCTCAGAAGAAATCATGCGTGATTTTAGAAATATTTCACTTGGCGGAATCGATGATTTACTTGAGAAAATCAAAGAAAGCATCCTTGAAGGCAATTTGATGAATGATTATTATGAGATAAAAGAGTTTGTTTCAAAATTTGCTTATACTGAAGAAGTTAAAATTAAAGAAGAAAAAGTCGAATCTAATATCGTCAATCGTAGTTTTGTTAGAATGCAAGAAGAGTTAGAACAAAAAGAGGCGAAAATTAGAGAACTTGAAGCTAGTAATCTACTGATTGAACTTGATAAAGAAGCTGAAAGAGTTGCAAGAAGTATTGTTAGAGACCTAGATATCTATCAAGATGAAAAAGAAAAAGTATACAAAGAAATCAAAGAAGCATATCGCAATATATTGATTAAGAATACTCAGAAATATGAGAGGTTGAGATAAATGAAAATAAAAGATTATAAACCCCTAGATAAGGCAACTTTAATTTTGAAGTTTGCTGATGTTACTATTAAGAAAACAACAGCTGGTCAAGATTATGCTAGTTTTTTAGGATTTGATGGCGAAAAGATGATTGAAGCTAAGATTTGGGCTTTATCACCTAGCGATAAAGAGATTCTAAAAAGCGGTGAAATTTATGTGGCAAGTGGTGTGATGAAAGATTATCAAGGAAAAATGCAATTTAATATCAATGAAATGCGTCTTGCAACTGATAGTGATCTAGAAGAGGAAGGAATGAACCGCGATGATTACTATGAAAGAGCAAAACTTGACATTAGTGTTTTAGCTGAAGCCTTAAATCATTACATCAATTTGATTAAAAATGAGACATTAAAGAATTTGGTTGTATCAATTTTAAAGGAAGTGGGTGCTGATAATTATATGAATTACCCAGCAGCCCTTACAATGCACCACAATTATTATTCAGGTCTTGCATATCATGTATATTCAATGTTAACTTTAAGTGATAGCTATTTAGATTTGTATCCATTTTTAAATCGTGATTTAGTCTATAGTGGTATCATTTTACACGACATTGGAAAACTTAAAGAATTAAGCGGACCTAAAGGAACTGAGTACACTAAAGTTGGTAATTTACTTGGTCATATTTCTATTGGAGCAAACATTATTTATTCCAAAGCTAAAGAACTTGGCTGTGAAGAAACTGATGAAGTTATAAGTTTACTTCATATCGTTTTATCACATCACGGAATTAATGAATATGGTTCACCAAAAGAGCCACAAATGGCTGAAGCAGTTTTAGTTTATCTACTAGATTATTCTGATAGCAGAATGGCTGCCCTTGAAAAAGAAATACCTCAAACAAAAGAGGGAGAATTCTCAAATCAAATCGGAGCATTTGATAAGAAGAACTTCTATAAAGCAAATATTAAATAATAAAAATGTGGGGGATTATAGTAAAGTCCCCCATAATAATCGTTGTTTATGACATAAATTAAATAATTATTAATCTCTACTCTTAGATAAAAGGCAAATAATTGTTTACTTTTTTAAAAAAAGTAGTATAATATAAACGTTAAAGTATTTATTGATAGCATCTGGTGATGCTATTTTGCTACTATAGTATATTTAAAGGAGAAAAAAGATGAATAGTCAAAATGTTATTAAAAAGACCCTTCCATTAATAATCATTTTAGTGCTTATTATTGGATTCGCTGTAACATGTACAGTATTAAAGAAAGATAAAGTAAGTCCTTCTATAAGTGATGGTGATTCAGTTTATCTATCAACTAAAGAAGACAGTTTCACTTACACTATTAAAAAAGGCAAAATGTATGATGAATTAAAACAAAACGTTGGTTTATCTACATTAATCACATTAGTTAACAAAGATTTATTAACTAAAGAAGGTTTCTACGATAAAGTAACTAACGAAGAAATCGATGAAGCACTTGAAAAAGATATTTTTGCTGATGGCAAAGACGATTTAACTGATGAAGAAATTCTTGAAAAGCAAGAAGAATACAAAGATAAAATGTATTCTAACTATGGTTTAAGAGATGATGATGAAATCAGAGAATACCATAGATTAATCTTAGCTAAGAAGTTATATGCATCAAGCAAACTTGACAAAGAAATTAGTGACAAGAATGCTGCTGCCACAACAAATAGTGAAAAATATTTCACTGATACAGATTACTCAGATTATTATAATAAGAATTATCAAGAAGAATTTTGGGCTGTAATTGTTCCTTATACAACTGAAGCTCAAGCTAAGAATGCTTTAGCACAACTTGGAATTAGTATTCACCAAACAAATGCTGAAATCGCTGATGACTTCAATTATTGGTATTGGACTGCAACAGAAGCTCAATTAACTCCTCAAGAAGTTGTTAAAGCTATTTTAGATTTATACAATGCAGTATATGCATATAAATGTGAAAACTATCCAACTGAAAAGATCTTAGTTAAAAAAGGCGTTCAATATACAATTGATGAATTTGGAAACTATGTATTCAATACTACTGTTAGTGAAGATAATAAGTTAAAGAACACATTCCATTACACTTATAAAGAATTATCTGACTATCAAACAAGTATTTTAAACTCTATGAAGAATACTTGGGTTGCATACAATGCAAATAGTAAAGTTGAAGCAAATGCTAAGTGGTATACACCTACTGTTCAAAGCTACAACAGTGGTGCTCTATACTGCTATATCCTTAAGATTGCTGAACAACCTGCAGTTGATATGCAAGATGTATATGATGAAATTACAGACGCATTAGTTGAAGCTAAGCTTACTACAACTTACATTGAAACAAAGATGGCTGAGTTAAGAGCTGAATATGAACTTACTATCTATGATGTTGAAATGGAAAAGACTTATGTATCAAGTATGACTAACTATGGTGTTACTCATAAGACTACTAAGAAATCTAGTAAGACATTAGTTGCAGCTACAAGTGAAAAAGAATATTCAACTGAAGATTTATTCAAAGCAATGGATTACAAATATGGTACATCAATTGCAATGTCACTTTTGAACTATGAAAGATTCATGACTAACACTAATTTCAATACTTACTATGATTACACTAAAGAAGGTAAGGAAAAAGATAAGTGGTTAGATAAGACTAAATATAATGAATTAAAAGAACAAGTTGCTAATGAAAAATTAGTATTCACTAGTGGAACATATTCAAGTTATGGATATAGCCCAAGCGATATGACTTGGTTAGAATTCATTAAGGAAATCTACGGAGCAAATGATGAAAATGAATTACTTCTTCAATATTTGTTCAGTAGTTTAATCAGTGATTATCAAAAGAAATTAGCTGACGTTAGTGAAGCAAGTGAAGAAAGCGAATTATGGCAATTCTATAAGAGAAATATGTTGCCTATCGCTAATAGTTACTTCAAAGTAAGTGGTGTTCATACATTAATTTGTGTATATGACAACCCAGGAAGCACAACTCCAATTAATCCAGATGAATGGAGCGACATTCAAGTTGCATACGCAGCTGAATTACAAGCAGCAATTCTTAACTACCTTGATAACAATGAAGGAACAGTTCAAGAAAAGATGGATGCATTCGTTGCTGGATACAAAGCTTGTCTAAATTACTTACCAACAATCGACGATGTTAACGAACAACCTGTTGTTGAAGGCGCAAGCTACACATGGAATGGAATCGACTGTGCTAAGTATCGTTCTGCTGGTTTATCAGTTAAGTATGAAGATTTAGGTGAATTCGAAAACGGTAAGATGGTTAGTGAATTTGATGCAGCTGTTAAATCAATTTATGATTTAGATCCATCAAGTGAATCAATGACTTTATATCGTAATGAATTAAAGACTCAATATGGTTACCATGTATATGCTAACTTAACTTGTACAAAACAAGCTACATATGATGACAATGGTACTGAAGAAGTATTACCAACACTTGAAATCGTTAAGAAGTATTTAGCTGACTCATCAGATGAATCATTAACAGATGCAATGAAGACTGCTATTACTACTTACTTTACTCCAATTAAGAGTGAATTAAGTGGCAGTTACAACACTTACATCAATGAATATACAGATTTAAGAGACTTAATTTATGATTTGTCTAATACAAATTACACAATTGATCTATTACAAAAGTCAATTGATGAAGCAATTAAATCTTGGCAAGAGCAATTAAAATATACTGAATAGTAGCAAAGAAAGAAGCGATAGGATTTAGTCTTATTGCTTCTTTTTTATCCAAACAGTTTTCTTGAAAAAGAGGGCAATAAATAGTATAATACTGATAGTATATGTATTATTAGGTGTAATTTATGAAATTTAGTGTTATAAGTAGTGGGTCAGATGGAAATATGACCTATATTGAATTTAATGAATGTGCATTTTTAATTGATGCGGGGATATCACTTCCTAATGCTAAGAGTAGAATTGATGTTGACTTTTCAAAAGTAAAAGCCGTTTTTTGTACTCATGAGCACGGTGATCACACATCTTTTATTAGAACTGTTAGTAAAAAACTAAATGCACCGATTTATATTCATAAAAATTGTTTTAATGGATTATATAAAATGGCTAGAGAAAAGATTAAAGAAGATTGCAAAGTCTTCTTTATTGAAGAAGATAGTCATTATAATATTTGTGGAATAGATGTTTATACTTTAAAACTATCTCATGATAGTAAATGCTGTTTAGGCTTCATTTTTAAAGAAAATGATAAGCAACTTGCATACACTACTGATACCGGATATTTCCCAACAAGTTATTTAAATGTTATTAGTAATGTTGATGCCTTAATAATTGAGGCTAATCATGACATTGAAATGTTAAAGGATAGTTCTCGTCCACCAGAGTTGATTAGTAGAATACTATCTCCTAGTGGTCATATGAGTAATTACATTTGTTACCAAATACTTAAACAAGTATCAAAGAATATTAAAGTTATCGTTTTAGCTCATATTTCAAGAGAATGTAACTCTATTGATTGTATAGTAAGTGATATTATCAATCCTTTGAAAGAAGAATATGAAGGAGAAATCTATGTTGCGAGTCAATTCGCCGCAACAAGATTAATTGAAATATGATGAATATCAATTTAGTTGTTGTGGGGAAGATTAAAGAAGACTATCTTGATAATGCAATTAACGAATACATTAAAAGAATTAAGCCTTTTTGTAATCTTAAAATAACTGAAATTAAGGAATTTAATACCCCTGATACTAATAAGAATTTAAATATGGAAGCTGATTTGATACTTGATAGTATCAAAGATGACTATGTGGTGACTCTTGAAATTGAAGGAAAAGAATTTGATAGTGTAGAATTTAGTAACTTTATTGAAAAACACTATAGTTACAGTGATAAGCCACTTACATTTATAATTGGATCAAGCTGTGGACTAGCTAGTAAAGTGAAAGAAAGAAGCAATTATAAATTATCATTTTCAAAGATGACTTTTCCCCATCAACTAATGCGTGTTATCTTTTTAGAACAATTATATCGAGCATTAACGATTATCAATAATATTAAATATCACAAATAAGAAAGGAGAGCACTGATGTTTGAACTAGTAAGTAAACTAATACCTAGTGGTGATCAACCAAAAGCAATCGAAGAACTTGTAAATGGAATTAATAGTGGTAAAAAGCATCAAGTGCTACTTGGAGCAACAGGAACTGGTAAAACATTCACCATGGCCAATGTTATTCAAAGAGTTGGCAAGAAGACTTTGGTTTTAGCTCACAACAAGACCTTAGCTGGTCAATTATATAGTGAACTTAAGACTTTCTTTCCTAATAATCATGTTGAGTTTTTCATTTCTTATTATGATTATTATCAACCAGAAGCATATGTTGCGAGTAAAGATTTATATATTGAAAAAGATTGTGATATCAATGATGATATTGACCAAATGCGCCATAGTGCCGTTACTAGCTTATTAGAATATGATGATGTAATTGTTGTGGCGAGTGTTAGTTGCATTTATGGTATTGGTGATCCTAGTGATTACAAAGATAATATGCTTTTATTAAAAGAAGGAGAAAAGTATAATCTTAAAAATCTTTTAGAAAAGCTTATTAAGATGCAATATACTAGAAACGATTATGAAGTTAAAAGAGGGATATTTAAATTAAAAGGTGATACTTTAGAAATTATTCCTCCATATAGTAAAGATGAAACTATTAGAGTTGAATTCTTTGACAATGAAATTGATAAAATTAAAATAGTTGATACAATAACACATAAAACTATCAGTCAAAAGAAGATTGTTTCTATTACACCTGCAACTCTTTTTGCCACAACCCAAGAGAAAACTCAAGAAGCGATAAGAAGAATTAGAGCAGAACTAGAAGAAAGAATCAATTACTTTAATGAACATAAGATGCCGCTTGAGGCTGAAAGAATTAAAAGTAGAACAACATATGATTTAGAAATGCTAACTGAGGTTGGCTATTGTACGGGAATTGAAAACTATTCACGCCATATGTCACTTAGAGAAGAAGGCGAGACTCCATATTGTTTAATTGACTTCTTTGGAGATGATTTCTTACTTATGGTCGATGAAAGCCACGTAACCCTTCCTCAGGTAAGAGGAATGTATAATGGTGATAGAGCACGTAAACTAAGTTTAGTTGAAAATGGTTTTCGTCTTCCAAGTGCCCTTGATAATAGACCACTTACTTTCAGTGAATTTGAAAATAAAATTAAACAAGTTGTCTACGTTAGTGCAACCCCTGCAGAGTATGAATTAAATCTTGCGGGCGGATACGTTGAACAAATCATTAGACCAACAGGACTACTAGACCCATTAATTGAGGTTCGTCCAAGCAAAGGTCAAATTGATGATTTAATCATTGAAATTAGAAAGCGAATTGCCAAAGGTGAAAGAGTATTAGTTGTTACACTTACAATTAATATGAGTGAAGATTTAACTAAATACTTAAAAGATTTAAACATTAAAGTTGCATATTTACATAGTGAAGTTAAATCATTAGAACGTCTTGAAATCATTAGATCACTTAGAATGGGTATTTATGATGTTTTAGTTGGTATTAATCTATTAAGAGAGGGTCTTGATTTACCTGAAGTGTCATTAATTGCCATACTTGATAGTGATAAAGAAGGTTTCTTAAGAAGTGAAACATCACTTATTCAAACAATTGGTCGTTGCGCAAGAAATGCCAATGGTAAAGTAATAATGTATGCAAGTGAAATGACTAAATCAATGGAAAATGCTATCAATGAGACTTTCCGTAGACGTAGTATTCAAGATAAATATAATCAAGAACACAATATTATTCCTAAAACTATCTATAAAGATATTCAAGAAGCTGTTGTTATCACTAATGAGAGTGAAAAAGAAGATACTGGCGTTATTGATATGATGCGTCTTGAAGATATGAGTGCTATTGAAAAGAGAAAGATTATTGATAATCTAGAAAAACAAATGAAAGAGGCTGCTAAGAAGTTAGACTTTGAACAAGCTATGTCTTTAAGAGATATTATTTTCGAATTAAAAGCAAGCCTATAGGTGATAAATATGGAAAAAAAGAAAAGAGTTTTAGTTGGGTTAAGCGGTGGAGTTGATTCTGCTGTTTGTGTAATTAAACTACTTGAAGCTGGTTATGATGTTGAAGGGATGTTTATGAGAAACTGGGATTCTTCCTTAAACAATGATGTTTTAGGAAATCCTCATACCCTAGATAATGTTTGCCCCCAAGAAGTAGATTATATGGATGCCTTAACTACAGCTAATGAACTTGGTATAAAACTTCATAGAGCTGATTTCGTTTTAGAGTATTGGGATAGAGTATTTAAATACTTTATTGATGAATATAATAGTGGAAGAACCCCTAATCCTGATATTTTATGTAACAGTGAAATCAAATTCAAAGCTTTCTTAGAAAAGGCAAACCAAATGGGATATGATTATATCGCTATGGGTCATTACGCTAGAATCAAACATTTTGAAGATGGAAGCTTGGAAGTTTACCGTGGCTTAGACAAAAATAAAGACCAAACATATTTTTTGTGTCAACTTACAACTGAGCAACTTAAAAATGCATTGTTCCCAATTGGTGATTTAGAAAAAAGCGAAGTAAGACGTATTGCTAAAGAACATAATTTAACAATTGCTAATAAGAAAGACTCTACAGGAGTATGTTTTATTGGTGAAAGAAACTTCAAACAATTTCTGAAAAACTATATTCCAGCAACCCCAGGTAAAATGGAAACATTAGATGGCGAAGTTGTTGGGGAACATGATGGTATCATGTATTATACTATTGGCCAAAGAAAAGGACTTGGCCTTGGTGGTGCCGGTGATGCTTGGTTTGTTTTAGGCAAAGACATTAAAAGAAATGTTTTGATTGTTGGACGTGGAAGCGAACAAGAATATCTATATAGTAATCGCTGTTTGGTAAGTAAAATGAACTGGATTGGACCTGAAATTGACGAATCTAAAGAGTACTTAGCTAAATTTAGATATCGTGGAATAGACTACAAAGCAAATATTCATCCACTTGGTGATGGAGTATATGAAGTAGTTTATCCAGGCCGCGCTAAAGCAGTAACTCCCGGACAAGAAGCAGTATTCTATGATGGAGAACGCCTAATGGGCGGCGCCACAATCGATAGTGTCTATATGGACCAAGAGAAAAGGTGTCTATAATGGACAAATTAAAAGGAAAGATAGAGAGAGTAACATATTATAATGAAGAAACAGGGTATGGTGTTGTTAAAGTTAGTGTCGACTATAATGACGAAACATTAAAAAAATACATCAATACCTTTTTTTCTAACATCATAAGTGTTACTTGTTTATACGATCGCATGCCACTTGTAGATGAAGAATACGAGTACTTTGGCAGCGTTGATGCACTAGGAAAGTGGGGACCACAGTTTAAAGCGGAGTCATTTGAAAGAAAGAATGCTTCACTTTCGGGCGTTGTGGCATATTTATCTAGTGATATGTTTGTTGGTGTTGGTGAAAAAATTGCCAAAAAGATTTATAATGCGTTAGGTTCAAATTGCTTAGATTTAATAATTGAAGATAGAAGTGCCCTAGATGGTATTAAAATAAGTGAAGCCTTAAAGGATAATATTTACAATATCTTAAAAGAAAATAAAGAAAAAGAGAAAGAAATATTGGGATTATTATCACTTGGTTTGACTATGAAGATGGCGCTTAGAATTACTGGTGCTATTCCTAAAGATGCCTATAAGAAAATCAAGCAAAATCCTTATATGTTAATTGATTTAGTTGAAGGCATTGGTTTTATTAGAGCAGATAATATTGCCCTAAATAACGGAATAAAGCCTGATAGTTTAATTAGAATCACCGCATATATCAATTATTATCTACGTGAATATCTAAATAGAACTGGCGATACTTATATCCAAGAAGCACGTTTAATTGATGAACTTTTTGCCACATTAAACAAAACTAGCGATTTAATCACTAAAGAAACATATGAAAAAGGATTAAAGAATCTTGTTAAAGATAAGAAGATATATATTGATAGTGAAAGAAATATCTTCGCATATAGTTTGCATAATTATGAAAACATCATTGCTAATTTTATCAGTGACTTATTAAAGAAGGAATCTAAAAAATGCTTTAATGATAAGAATATCGATGTGGCAATGAGTAAACTTAAGACAAGTTTTAATATTGAATATAGCGAAAAGCAAGAAGATGCTATTAAATCAGCATTAAAAGAAAACATTTCAATAATAACTGGTGGACCAGGAACTGGTAAAACCACAATTATTAAAGGTATTATTGAAGGCTACATTGCAATTACTAAAAAAGATTTAGCAAGAGAAAGAATATTACTACTTGCACCAACTGGAAGAGCAGCAAAACGTTTAACTGAAGTGACTCATCACCCAGCTCAAACAATCCATAAAGCTCTAGGTTACTCTACTTTTGGCTTTAGTTATGATGCAAATAACAAACTAGAATGTGAAATGGTGATTGTTGATGAGTTTTCAATGGTTGATACAAGCCTTGCTAGTCACCTATTTTCTGCACTAGATGAAAATACTAAGGTAGTACTAGTAGGTGACGTTAACCAACTTCCATCAATTGGACCAGGAGAAGTTTTAGCCAACTTAATCGAATCTAAAGAAATCACCACAACAATCCTTGATAAGATTCACCGTCAAGCTCGTGATTCATCAATCATTTCTTTTGCACATTCAATTAATCAAGGTTTTATTCCTGATGATATCTTAGAGAAAAAGAAAGATCGAACATTTAATATCATTTATCATGAATATATCGCTAATAATATTGTATCAATAATAAAAAAAGCCCTAGAAAAAGGACTAGATATTGTACGTGATATTCAAGTATTAATTCCAATTTATCGCGGAAAAAATGGAATTGATAGTGTAAATAAATTAGTTCAAGAAGTAGTTAATCCAAAGCATGGAATTGAAATCAATCGTCAAGATTATACTTTCCGTGAAGGTGACAAAGTAATTCAACTAGTTAATAGAAGCGATAAAGGTGTTATGAATGGTGATATTGGCTACATTAAATCAATAGAAAAGTTTGATACAAGCTATAAAGTCAAAGTTTCATTTGATATTGGTGATGTCGAGTATGAAAGCGACGAACTAACTGACCTTAAACTTGCCTATGCAATATCAATTCATAAGTCGCAAGGTAGTGAATTTAGTTGTGCCATTGTTCCTTTCTCTCAAGAATATCGCTATATGCTAAGAAGAAAACTGATTTATACTGCTGTAACACGTGCTAAAGACTATTTGATAATGCTTGGAAGTATTGAAGCGCTATCAATAGGAGTAGAAGGAATTGAAGAAAGAAGAAAAACAAAACTATTAGAAAAGATTAAACAAGCACTAAGTTGTGAGAAACTAGAAATAACATTAGACGATAGTGATATCTCACCGTTTGATTTTATGGAGTAATTATGAACGTTAAAAGATCAATTTCACTTTATAGAATCATCGTTTTGTTATTTATTATTAGTTCCTTCCCAGCATTAACTATCCTGCTTGGTTTAAAAATCTTTTGTAATGAGAGCTTCTACTCAGTTTATTTAGGTGCATACACTGTTTGTAATCTTAGTTTTGTATTTTTAGAGACTTTTTTACTTTTAATACAACTATTTATGTCATTTATAACTAATAAAAATATCAAAACTGTAACAAACACTTTTGATATTAATTTAGAAGATAATGAGAGTGTTATAAAAAACTATAATAAGTATTCAATTGAATATTATTATTTAGCACCAGTTTCTATTCAAATAATACTTGGTCTTTTATCACATTTTGAAGTTTATAAGGAATGTTCAACAGGATTATTCTTTATAATAGTTATTGGAATAATACAACTATTCTTTGGACTTGTAGTATTTTATTATTACATTCAATATGTCTTATTCCTAGAGAAGAATAAGTTAAAGAAAGCACCAAGAAGAAGATAAAATAAAAAAGAGTCGTGTTGACAAACGTCAGCACGACTTTTCAATTGGACCCCAATATTTTTCATAGGCCCATTTTTTTAGTCATTTCTATGTTCAACTTGTTTTTCTCTTGCTTCTAAAGTCATATAGTAGTATGGATCTTCTTGGCCAACAAGTTTAGGATTTGTAACTTTTGCAGGGATGATAGATGTGTATGTGAATGTTCTATCATATGTTCCATCACGCTTAACAACATGAATTGTATAAGTTACAGGTGTATCAACATCAGGCCATTTAACGATTTGTCCTGATTCGTTGATTAAATCAGTATCACCTTTATCAAAGGTTACTATAAAATCACGCATCTTTGTATAGAATGTGTATTCTGCTTGAACCATCTTCATAAAATATGGCCACAAGTCATTTTCACGTAATGTTTCAGGGCAGTTCTTACCACTAAATGTGTTATGTTGTTTTACATAAGCAGGAGTTAATTGATGAAGTGGAAGAAGTTTAGTTCCAATTA
>LVBR01000194.1:0-2626 GCA_001604495.1 Acholeplasmatales bacterium Tener_01
AATTTGATTATATCATATATTTAGTGATTTGATTTTGAAAAAAAGCGCAGTTTTTAACTACGCTTCCTTTTTATTATTTTTCTTTTCTTTAAAGAAATCAATTATTGGCTTTATATAAACTAAAGTATCACAAACAATTGCTAAAGCAAAATATCTTAAAATGTATGCTAACCAACCATGATTTAAATTCAAATATGGCAAATTATCTTGTGGAGGTCCACTAACATACATGAAATTAACACTATTTTCGCCATCTCTAATCCAACTATTTAAATATATTGCAATAAAGAAACAAGCAAATAGCATTATTAAACTATTAACATAATCTTTAGCATTAAACTTAACTTCATCAGTTCTAATTAAATAAATAGCGAAACAAATAATCATTGTATGGAATCCAAAATATTGGAATGTGATAATTGGGAAGTTTCTTGAACTGTATGTGGCAATAAGTAAAGCCGCAATACCGCCAATTAAACATGTTGGAAGCATAAATGACATAAGGAGTTTTTTTAATTTATCGTTTTTAGATAAATATAAAACAATAATAAGTATTATTTGAATTGAACATAAGTGAAATGGTAAATCTCCCTTTGGTAAATATCCCCATCCATCAAATTTATCGATATTATGAATTATATAAAAGAACACTTTAATAGTTTCTGAAATAATTCCACCAATTAATAATACTCTTAAGACGCCTTTTAATGTCATCTTTTTAGCAAATATTATTGTTAATACAATAAAAGGAATTGACAGTCCCAAAGCTATTAAATGGACTGTACCAAATAAATCATGCATTTTTATTACCTCAAAAAAAGGTGGATGAAAACCATCCACCATATTTATTATTAAACTATAGTCTCTTAATTCTCATTTCAGTTTCAGGATCAAAGAAGTGAGCTTTTTCCATATTGAATGCAAGTTCAATGTCGTCTCCCATATGAAGGTCAACTCTTGCTCCAACCTTAGCTACAAGGTTTTGTCCATTCATAATTGCATAGATGTTTGTTTCAGCACCTAATAATTCACTTACATCAACTTTTAGTTTAACAACTGCACCTGCATATTTTTCAAATAATTCAGGTTCATCGTGTAAATCTTCAGGACGAATACCCATAATGATTGGTTTTTCAATGAAATGATTTTCTTTCAAGATGTTCATCATCTTTTCAGTTACTTTCAACTTTGAAACACCTAATTTATGATCACCAACTGTGAAGTAACCATCATCATCAACCATACCTTCTAGGAAGTTCATAGGAGGAGTTCCAATGAATCCACCAACGAAGATGTTGTTAGGATTGTCATAAATATCTTTTGGAGTACCAACTTGTTGGATTAAACCATCTTTCATAACAACGATTCTTGATGCCATTGTCATGGCTTCGATTTGGTCATGTGTTACATAGATTGTAGTAATTCCAAGTCTTTCAGTGATCTTAATGATTTCTGATCTCATTTGTACACGTAGCTTAGCATCTAGATTTGATAGAGGTTCGTCCATCAAGAATACTTTTGCATCACGTACAATAGCTCTACCTAAGGCAACACGTTGTCTTTGACCACCTGACAAAGCTTTAGGACGACGATCTAAGTAAGGTTTTAATCCTAAAATTTCAGCAGCTTCATTTACTCTTCTTTCAATTTCATCTTTACTGAATTTACGTAATTTTAATCCGAATGCCATGTTATCATAAACAGTCATATGAGGATACAAAGCGTAACTTTGGAAAACCATCGCGATGTTACGATCTTTTGGAGCAACGTCATTAACGATTTCATCGTCAATTCTTAATTCTCCTGATGTGATTTCTTCTAGACCAGCAACCATACGAAGTGTAGTAGTTTTTCCACATCCAGAAGGTCCAACAAAGACGATAAATTCTTTGTCTTTAATCTTTAAGTTGAAGTCAACAACGGCATGAACATTGCCATCATAAACTTTGTTAATATTAGTAAGTGTTACAGTTGCCATAAATTACCTCCTTGGTCTTATAACTTTACAAAACAATTATACTTATAAGAGTAAATAAAAACAATGTGCAAATTGCACATTGTTTACTTAATATTTAAAAGAATATACAAACTAACAGCATCTTTGAATTTGCTTATATTTAAGTTTGTTTCTTTTTCAATATTATTTATCTTATTATTGATAGTATTACGATGCATATAGATACTCTTTGATGTCTTTAAAACGTTCAAATCATTATCAAACATTCCTCTAATTAATACTTCATTCATTGGATCATCAAGTATTTTATTAAGAATTAGTCCTTTTAACTCTTTAGCATCATTAATATCTTTTGACAAAGCTTCATTTATTAAGTCACTTGTTGAAAAGAAGCCATTCATATTTGGTAAATATTTATTATAAAGGTTATATAAGCTTAAGAATTTATTATCCTTGGTGTAAAGCTTTGGTAACTTATAAGCACTAAATGCCATACCTAAGTCATCACTTAGTGACATAACAACGTCGCTTACTTTAAAGTCTAAATCTTCAAAATAACAAATGATAATATTATCTTTATCATATGCTATATCAACTTTACCAAGCAATTCTTCCATTATATCTTTTAAATCTATTCTTTCTTTTACTTTAATTACAATAGAATTAAAC
>LVBR01000194.1:2676-2903 GCA_001604495.1 Acholeplasmatales bacterium Tener_01
TATACAATAATTATTTATAATTTTCAAAAAAGAGAACTTGCATACAGCAACGTCTTATCTAATTGGAAACTTTCTTGCAAGTTCTTTTTCTTCTTTATGAATTCTCTTTAGTTCTTTTTCATTATTAATATTTTTGAAAGCCAAATCAATTAATCTTACTACTTCTTTTATATCTTCTTCCTTAAAACCACGAGAAGTAACCGCTGGAGTACCAATTCTAATACCAC